>NZ_JXYC01000021.1:0-8896 GCF_000967665.1 Marinomonas sp. S3726
GCATAACACTCTCCAAATGATTAATTGGAAAGTGACAACCTTATTCAGGACGGGACAGATCAATAAAAAAAAGCGGCTCTGGGCCGCTTTTTTTGTGTCCGTGATTCGGGTTAAGCTCGAGTACTAATTGACTGACCTAATGCTGATTCAGGGCTTATATTGTATTGAGTTACCACACTAGCACTACGACTGGTGTTATTTGGACTCGATTGTATCGGTGGGGGAGAGCTTTCAGCAGTACGACTTTCACTTGGCTCAGGCTCTTCTCTTCTGGGCTCTGGTCTTGGTGTTTCTTCAGGTGCTTGGGCTCTTGCTTGTCCAGATTCAAGTCTTAACTCTTCTTGTGTACCTATATTTAAGGTTTGGTCATTATCAGTTTGTGAATCACTAAATTCTGCATTACCTGCGTTAGCGTATCTTTCCTCGCTAATTTCAATGGTTCTAAAGCTTTGGGTTATACTTCTCTCAGTTTGTGAAATCTCTGCTCTAAATGCTTCACTTTGTTGGGTGCTCTGTACTGTTTCTCTCTCCAGGGTTTCTTGGGCTAGCTGTCTGCCGGCGGCAGAAAGGTCTACTCTAACATCTGGACTAGAGATTGCGGTTGAAGGAGAAGAGAGGTTGGTGTTGGAATTTGGCGTGCCGACATTAAGCGAGTCTAAGCTTTGCGGACTCGCAAGCGTCGATCTATCAGCTATAGGTAAGATGCCAGTTTCCATGGGAATGCCATTTTGTACAATTTATGATCAATAAGTTTACTCTAATTTGGCCATGTCTGCCAAATTAGTTTTGCTGAATAGTCAGTATTAATTATTTTCTTATCATAATGAAATACATTTGAGTATCTTGTCTGCGACATACATTGTTGTGTGTTAACATGTTTGTGATTTTTCCCCACACCACGAAGAGAAGTTAAACAAGTCATGAGTACCACCTCACTAGATAAAGCTAAGATTAAGATTTTACTGCTAGAAGGCGTGCATCAATCTGCATTGGATGCGCTTAATGAAGCAGGTTATACCAATATAGAATTTCATAAAACTGCGTTAGCTGAAGATGAGTTAATCGAAAAAATCGAAGAAGCGCACTTTATTGGTATTCGTTCCCGTACTCAGTTGAATGAGAAAGTGCTTTCCCACGCGAATAAGCTAATGGCTATTGGTTGTTTCTGCATAGGAACTAACCAAGTTAATTTGGAAGCAGCGAGCGCGAAAGGTATTGCAGTCTTTAATGCACCTTTCTCAAATACTCGAAGTGTTGCTGAATTAGTCATAGGTCAACTGATTCTATTATTGCGCGGCATTCCTGAAAAAAGTGCGGTTTGTCACCGTGGTGGATGGATGAAATCAGCTGTAGGTTCCTACGAAGCTCGTGGTAAACGTCTGGGTATCATAGGCTACGGTAGCATAGGAACACAGTTGAGTGTTTTAGCTGAATCACTGGGTATGGAAGTTTACTTCTATGACATTGTGACCAAACTACCTTTGGGTAATGCTCGCCAAATAAAAAGCCTGAACAAGCTTTTGTCCACCTGTGATGTAATTAGTTTGCATGTGCCAGAAACAGCATCAACCAAGCTTATGATTGGTGCTGAAGAGATTGCTCGTATGAAAGATGAAGCTATCTTTATGAACGCATCTCGCGGAACCGTTGTAGATCTTGATGCCTTGGCAGCAGCCATGAGAGAAGGGCGCTTAAACGGTGCAGCAATTGATGTATTCCCTGTTGAGCCTAAAGGTAATGCTGACGAATTCGTTTCACCTCTTCGTGGTTTGGATAATGTTATCCTGACACCTCATGTAGGTGGTAGTACAATGGAAGCGCAAGAAAATATCGGTGTTGAAGTAGCTGAAAAGCTAATTAAGTACTCTGATGTAGGTACAACGATTGCGTCTGTTAACTTCCCTGAAGTTGCTCTACCAGCACAAGATGGCAACCACCGTCTATTGCATATCCATGAGAACCGTCCTGGTATCTTGACTAAGATTAACGGCATCTTCTCTGATAACAACATTAACATCACAGGCCAATACCTAAGAACCAGCGAAAACATTGGTTATATGGTGATGGATGTTGATGCTTCAAATAGCGACTTAGCTTTGGAAAAAGTGAAAGAAGTTGAAGGTACAGTACGCGCACGTATCTTATTCTAGCCGTCAGCGTT
This sequence comes from Marinomonas sp. S3726, assembly GCF_000967665.1. Lineage (NCBI taxonomy): Bacteria > Pseudomonadati > Pseudomonadota > Gammaproteobacteria > Oceanospirillales > Oceanospirillaceae > Marinomonas > Marinomonas sp. S3726. Next base: position 2,162 of record NZ_JXYC01000021.1, read on the forward strand.
ACCAATAAAAAAGGGCGATCTTATATCGCCCTTTTTTGTATCTTTGAAAGTCTAAATACCTAGGCTGACAGAAATTTCATTGACCCGCTTGGTGATGGTTGCAGAAACCTTACCTAAAAACTGCTCTGACTCATGAGCCTTATCTTTCACCTGAGACATGGCGTGATTAAGGGACTGCATCTCGGTTTTTTGCTCTGCAGCATAGCGAGTTGCCTTTTGCGCTAATTCAGTGGATTGCTTAGATTTTTCACTGACTTCAAAAGCTGAATCACCAAGTTGTGCAGTTAGGCTGATCTGGGTGTCACTGGCCGACTCTATTTTGTCTAGAGACTGGCTTAAGTTCTGAGTTGAGGAAGTAAGGCGGCTTAGAATTGACGTGATTTCGCCCAAAGAGTCTTGGGTTTTGCTGGATAAAGTACGTACTTCAGTAGCGACGACTGCGAAGCCTCTTCCGTGTTCACCAGCTCGCGCTGCTTCAATTGCAGCATTTAAAGCCAGCAGGTTTGTTTGCTCAGATATGTCTCGAATAGAGGAGACAATAGAAGAAGCGTCATTGACTGAATCTTCTAAACCATTAAGTGATTGGCGGCTTTGAGTGAGCGTTTGCATCGCTATTTGATTTGCCTGTTTTAAGCTTTGCGCCTGTTCCACACTGCTTTGCATCGCAAGGCTAGTTTCGCTCGCATAGCCTTCTACTTCTTGTGCTCTGACTTCTGCTTTGTTGGCAAGAATATTGACTTGTTCAGTAATACTCGTGGTTTTGCTTAGTTCATGGTTTGATTCTTGATTAAGCTTGTTGATGTCATCAAAAGCATTGAGGACTTTGTTTAAGGAGTCGGATATCTTGGCAAGCTCCTTATCCCGTTTTTGCTGTTGTGTCTCAACATAAGCTAGGTATTGATTAAAATAATGCGCAGTTTCTGATAGTTCGTTTTTCTGCTTGCCAACATTAATAGGCTCTGAGCTTTGCGTCTCAACAAGAGAGGTGACAGCAGATAAAAGGTTCTTAGCGCTTTTAACAACAATACGGGAAAGGAATAAGTGAGTAAGAGCGCTGACAATCACCATCAAGAGAATAAACAAAGCAAAAGCGAAAATGATTTTTTCTTGAGTTTGCTCTGATTGAGTCGAAATAGCTTGGGTGCCTAGTTCAAGCTTTGCTTGCAGCTCACTTACTTGAGCGCGTAAATCCGCTTGGGCATTTTGCATATGAGTAATACCGCTAAGGCTGTTATTCACATCTTTCATGTACCTATTAACCCAAGAGCTAAGCTCAGACTGCATTTCGGTGATCGGACTTTCGCTTTCCTCTTGCTCTTCTTCTGCCCAACCCATTAAGGCGCTTAAATCATCCGTTTCTTCTACTTCTTCTTGGCTTGAAAAGTTATTTGGTAACGCAGACATAGTGCTAACCGTTTTGTAAAAGGTGTCTGCTTCAGAAGCTAAAGCGGCTTTGTTCTTTACTGTATTGGCTTGTAGGAATTGCTCGGTATTATCGCTTAGACTAATAAAGTGCTTTTTAAGTTTTGCATCCATTTCTAAAAGCATGACTTTGTCCGACAAACTTAGGTTTGTATGGGGCTGATTAATAAAGTCAGAATAAGTATCGATAGCTTGTGACATTTGGCGCTGATTGTTGCGTATTAGTGCAAAGGTATCACCTGATAATTTGCCGGCAGCTCGGATATCACCATCTAGTTTTAGACTAATGCTTTCTAAAAGCGGGCTGATATCGGTTTGAATTTGGCTTGGCAACTCAGTTAATTGTTGTTTGATATCTGTATTAATGAGGTTGATCGACTCTTGTAACTTGGTGGCTTCACCAAAGCTTAAGTAACTTTCAATTTTATCTTTTAGGGACACACTCGCCAGAGTTAATAGTTGGTTATATTGATCTGTCGTTGCCATCGTCTGACGAAATTGCAGGATGCTCCAAGTGAGAGTTAAGGCAAGTAAACTAGTGATTAAAAGATAGGTGAAAGTCGTAATTTTAGTAACACGAGAAATTGTCAAAATTCTTACCCTTTGTTTACGTATGTTACAAAACATTAAGATATTGTGAAGTAATGTATAAAAACTAGATGTCAGTTTTGTTACATTGATCCGTAAAATAAGAAGAAGAATAGAATTTTTTTAAAATAAAGATTAGTGAAGAGAAATGAACATAAGATCTTCAAAATAGAAGAAAAAATGTCGAATATCGCAAATTCATAAAGGGTTTTTATAACTTCAATTTATGCTTTTTTTCACTTTTATATCAAAATTGACTTCCAAATTCATCGCAGTGTCATTATCGTGTTGTAGTTTCTTTTATAATTAAATGAATGTTTAAAGATAAAGAAACGTTCAGTTAATGTTTAAAAGACCTAGATACACAGAATGATTTAAGTCTAATCCCATATTAATAATAAAGATTTAGCGGAGTAAGAACATGACCCTTTCACGTCGTAATTTTGTTAAAAGTGCGACCGCAGCAGGCGCGGTTGCAGCAACACCTTTTAGTATTAGTAAAGCGGTTGCAGCAAATAAGGAACTACGTATTTATGCGTGGGCCGGCTATATCACAGATGAAATGCTTGCAGACTTTAAAGCAAAAACAGGTATTAATGCTACTTTCACTCCTTATGGTACTAATGATGAGTTGATGAACTCATTACGTGCTACCGACGGTACTGGTTTCGACATCATTATGCCGACAGTGGACCGTGTACCTGGTTATGTTGATTTTGATCTAGTACAACCACTAGATACGTCTCGTGTTAACTGGGAAGGCTGTCTTGAGAGTGCTGTAAAAGGCTCTGAAGTAGGTGGTATTGTTGATGGTAAACGTTACTTTGCACCTTCTGATTGGGGTACAGAGGCGATTGCTTTTAACACAGATTACGCAAAAATTGATCGTAACAATTTAAGCTATGGTGACCTTTGGAAACCAGAGCATGCTGGTGGTGTTACCGTACGTGGACACTCAGCATTGGTAGGTATTGGTTTATGGCTTGAAAGCATGGGCGAACTACCTTATCCACTACTTGATTCTTATAAGAATGAAAAGGCAATGCGTGCTAACTTTGACGTTATCTTGAAAACGGCTACTGAGCACAAAGCAGCAATTGCTCAGTACTGGTCTACAGAAAACGAAGCACAAGGTGCATTCCGTACGAATGGCGCCATCATTGGTCAAACTTGGGACAGCACTGCATTCAAACTTAAGCAAGAAGGTGAGCCTATTGCTTATGCAGCGCCAAAAGAAGGTGCTCTTGCTTGGATGGAAGGCTTTGTTATTCCTAAAAATGCTAACAATGTTGACTCTGCTTACGAATTTATCAACTGGTACTACACACCAGAAGCAGGTGCAATGTTCGTAGAATCGACAGGTTATAACTCTACTTCGAAAGGATCTGATGCACTTCTACCAGAAGCAACTAAACAGTTCTTCCAAGAGTCTTACACTGAGAAAGAACTGAAAAATCTATGGTGGTGGCCTATCCAAGAACCTTGGTATGTGGCTTTGCGTAACGAATACCAAGATCGTTACCTATCTGCATAGAACCTCCTAAATAAAGCTCCTAGCCCAACATTTGGGGTGGGGGCTTTTTTTGTCCCTTATTATTTACCTGCAAAGCTTAATGTTTGTGGCAGGTTAGCGTATATGAAAGTAGAGAGAAAAAATGGATAGCAGTGTTCACCTAGATAATGTTGTTATGAATTTTGGCGATTTCACTGCCGTTCAGAAAACAGACTTAAAAATAGAATCAGGCGAATTTTTTAGTTTTCTTGGTCCATCTGGTTGCGGTAAAACAACCATACTTAACATGATTAGTGGCTTTCTAGATCCTAGTGAAGGGGATGTTAGAATTGGCGGAAAAGCCATGCGTGGCGTACCTGCTAACAAGCGCCCTACATCAATGATTTTCCAAAACCTTGCTTTGTTTCCGCTTATGACAGTAGCGGAGAATATCGAGTTTGGTCTTGAGGTGCGTGGTGTATCTAAAGCAGAGCGTAAAAAGACCTCAGATAGATTATTAGAATTAGTTGCATTAGATGGTAGTGGTACTAAACAAGTATCAGAGCTATCTGGTGGACAAAAGCAGCGTATCGCGATTGCACGTGCTTTAGCAGTAGAGCCTCAAGTTCTTTTGCTAGATGAGCCATTATCCGCTTTGGACTTAAAACTACGTCAACATATGCGTACTGAGTTAAAAGAAATTCAGCGTAAAACTGGCATTACCTTCATCTATATTACTCACGACCAAGGTGAAGCATTAACCATGTCGGATCGAGTGGGTGTTATGTCTGCGGGTAAACTTCAGCAAGTTGCCGACCCAATTACTCTATATCGTGAACCTAAAACAGAATTTGTTGCCTCCTTCGTGGGTGAGAACAATGCTATCGCAGGTTCAGTTGAAGGTGTTGAAGGTAATAATGTAACAGTTAATTGTGCTGGATTAGGTCTACTAACCGGTCGTGGTATTGGTGCAATTACAAAAGGTCAGCAGGCTAACTTATTTATACGCCCTGAGCTTATCCGTGTGGGTCAAGCGGCTGATGCTGGCTGTGATGTTAGATTTGAAGCCAATATTACAGAAATTAACTTCGAAGGGTCTTACCTAACACTCAATACACAAATTGGAGCGCAAAACATTGCCGTTCAAATTGGTGCTGAGCAATATACCGCAGACCTTGTTGCTGGAGCCAAAGTGAAACTGGGCTTTATTAGCCAAGATGCAGTGGTAATTGCAAGGGGGGAGAATGTTTAGCCAATTAAAAGCAAGATTTGGTGGTGGCATGGCGCTGGGTATCCTCGCCATGATTGCCTTATGGTTACTTGTGCTTGTGATCCTACCTCAGTTCTTAATGGTAGATTACTCTTTTAGACCTAACCTACTTCCTAAAGAAGTGGGCGGACCTAAAGATACTTACTCTCTGATTAACTATGAGACCTTGTTTGGTAACCAGATTCACCTAGCCATCTTTGCCAAAACAATTTGGTCGAGTGTTTTGGTTACCTTACTAACCTTATTGGTTAGTTACCCTTTAGCGTTTTACCTCGCTAAAGTCGCAACACCAAGACAGGCGGCATTATGTATTCTTCTCTTAATTATTCCTTTTTGGATTAATGAGATCCTAAGAACCTTTTCTTGGTACATCATACTTGCATACAAGGGGCCACTAAATGCATTGCTATTAGCGTTAGGCTTTATCGATAGACCGATTCGGTTCTTGTCTGGCGATACTGGTGTCATGATAGGTATGGTTTATGCCTATATTCTCTTCATGATCTTCCCTATCTATAATGCGATTGAAAGCTTGGATATGAACCAGATCAAAGCGGCTAGAAACCTTGGTGCTGGATGGATAAGAACTCACTACAGAGTCATTATTCCTCACGCCAAGCCTGGTATTGCAACAGGCTGTATCATGACATTTATGTTGGCGGCGGGTAGTTATGCTGTGCCGGCATTACTTGGCTCACCTGGTAGTCGTTGGTTTACTCAGATAATTTATAACTGGTTCTTCGAAGGTGGTAACTGGAACCAAGGTGCAGCATATGCCTTCTTGCTATTAATTATCTGTATCGGTTTCATTGCATTAGTGATGCGTGTCTTTAAAGTTGGTCTAGGAGATATCGCACGATGAAATCCGAAACTATTTTACGCTGGGGAATTCGCTTCTATATAGGTGTGTTTTTCACTTACTTATTTATCCCTCTCATTATCATGGGGGCAGCAACTTTCAATGACAGTCGTTTTCCAACGGTTTCTCCTTGGAAGGGGGCTACGTTAAAGTGGTTTGAAGCCTTGGCTCAAGATGGTGCCATGTGGCAAGCCCTTTGGACGAGTATCATAGTTGCAGCGGGAGTTCTTGTTGTCGCTGTGCCGATTGGTATTTGCTGTGCTTTATTCTTGTCTACTTATCATGGAAAGGGAAAAACCTTTCTTTACTCCTTGATGATGTCTCCTCTTTTAACACCTGGTGTTATCGTAGGCATCTCAACACTTATTTTCTGGAAAGGAATGGGTGTGAGTGGTGGGGTGATGCTGACAGTCATTGCACAAACAACCTTTATCGCTGCCTATGTCATGTTAATGGTACTTGCGAGGTTACAGCGTTTTGATAGAACGCTTGAGAATGCTGCTTTAAGTTTAGGTGCAAATCAATGGCAAACTTTCCGCCGTATTCTTTTGCCTTATTTAAAGCCAGCCATTATCTCTGCAGGCGCAATTGCTTTCTTACAGTCGTTTGAAAACTACAATACGACCTTGTTTGTGAAAGGTTATGATACAACCTTAACGGTTTATATCGCTTCTAAAGTAAGAACCGGTCTAACACCTGCAGTTAATGCCTTGGGTCTTATCATGATTTTAACCACAATCGTGATTGCGGTAATTTACGAGCTTAAGCGTCGTAAAGAAGCTGCACAAGCGGCTAAGTTGGTGTCGGCTGAAGACTAGTTAGCTAGGTATTTAGAAATAAACGTTAAAAAAGCGAGTTTTGCGAATAGATGGAAGCAAAACTCGCTTTTTTTGTATAAAAACTGGCCAAATCTGAAACCCCTGCTAGGCTATTCATCACTTTTGATATTAATTGATAAATATTCGAGAAAGTACTTGCCATAAAAAATGAGATGCGTATTATACGCATCCACTGACACGGGGTAGCAAACAAAGCTTACACCGACAGCTTACCAAGTAAGCGACTACAAACAGAACATTGTTTAGTAAGTCAGACGCTCTTTAA
>NZ_JXYC01000022.1:0-118415 GCF_000967665.1 Marinomonas sp. S3726
AAAGTCAAAACCACTCAATATACAGAGTTAAAAAGTGGTTTGGATAACTAATGCCTTGACGGCATGGGAGCGTCCATATATGTCTTCAAAACCTAGTTTATGCATCAAAGCTCAAGCTTTTTATGAAAAGTTGAGCTGGTATGCACGAGACGAAATCCGCATGTATTCCTTTAATGCTTCAAATAATGAGAATGTTTAGTTTCTTCCAGTTGGTTCGCAAGTAAGCTTTTGTCTTGGTAAATATATTCTGCACTTTTGTTCATTCCAAGGTGCTGCAACGATAAAATACAATGATGAACCAGAAATCCTAATGTTGGCGGGGTAAATACTTGGAAAATCATGTTTAAAGTTGTAGTCAGTACCCTCAATATCACAAAACTCTGTTGTTAAGTTTTTTCTTAGGTCATCAATAAAAATACAAGGGTTGTCATTCTTTATATATACGAAATAGTGTGGCTCTCTTCCGTTTGGAACGACGTTATCTGTTTGGAAGTATTTATATAACATTTCCATTTCTGCAGAGACGTATAATGAAGATAAGGATAAAAAGAAAACTAGAAAAAGTTTCATGATAAATGTTCCTTTCTTTTGTTAAAGCGATTGATATCAACACCTAGTTTATTTATCCATAGCTCTTGATTATCTAGTTCTAAAGCTAATTCGGAATCAGCTCCAGTATTTTTTTCTATTTGGTCTTTGTATACAGCAGGTACTATCACTTTTCTGGAATTACCTCTAGCATCTTTAGACCCTGTGTAATCACCTCTGTAGGTTAAATCGACTAACACATCTTTTACGTTCTGAGGCAAAGCATCCCAGTTGATCTTGTTATCATTTAGGTAGTCTCTACAAACGTCTGGTTTGGTACTTAAACGTTTAGCTTCACCTTCATAATAATCATAAATAGCAAGGAAAAGATAATACTGCTGCTTACGGGTCAGGGTGATTTTAGACTTATCTTTAATGCTGTTTTTAAAGTCTTTTACGTACTTAATCAGCGCCTTATCATTCTCTTGGGCTTGCTTTATATGGGCAGTTTTAACTTCACCTTCTAATTTTTCGCCTGTTTTATTACTGGCTCCTTTCATCCCCACTGAATTTTTCAAAAACGTGATAAGTTCAGGTGCAACAGGTCTACAATGTTCAGCTACTTTATCAAAATAGCCTTGGACCTCTTTAGCCGACCTAGAACCGACATCTAAGCCTCTACCTATGGTTATGCCAGACGCGCCAGCAACTACTTCTGAGGTGGATGCTTTACCTCGAACAGGAAGGTGGACAGTTCGACTAAAACTTACACTTGAGTCGTTGTCATTCCCTTCCACATCAAAGGTCAATTGGCCTTTTGATACGATCAGCCATTTTTTGTCCATTTCATCATCTAGGATGCTGTCATCAGGTTTGTCTGTGATGGTTTTTATTTTTTCTTTTTCAATGTTCTTAGCCCAGTCCGATGGCTGGAGGTCGGCTTTAGCTAAGGGGATCTCGATGACTTTTTTATGGCTATATTCTGCATCAAAAGGTCTGAGGGTTTTCAGTGGTTTAACCAAGTTGCTAAGGGCTTGAGAAATGTCTTTATACCATTCAGTTTTAGTGTCTGTGGTTGCGGACAATAGCACTTGACGAGTAATGGCCAAGCTGACTTTACCTGTGAGTATGCCCATTAGGTTTGAGACGCTATTGAGAGTGGCGTCTTCGGTGGTTTTGATCGAGAGGTACACAGCTAAGTCGATAAGCTTTTCTGGTGTCATAGCCTTAACAAAGCGCTGGCAACTGGTTGCGAGTATATTGCGGCTTTGTTGATCGTTAATGATGAGAACCTGTTTTTCCATGGCTTTTGATTCTGCTTTCAGTTTGATCTCTTCCCTAGACTTCCAACCAGCCAGTGCTGATTCCAGCGCATCAATGTCACCATGGGTCACTGCTTCACAAAGGGCGTCTTGAATTGGACTCAGTGTTTCTTCGTCTAAATCAGATTTATCTTGAGGGAGAAACTCTTTAAGGGCGTCAGTGACATCACTTGCTGCGTTTTTAGCTTTAGCTATCGTATGCTCGTAAAAGCTGAGCATATCCATATCTTCAAGTGTGTCGCTAAGCTCAGCAAGGTAATCTTTTAGTTGCTGATTTGAGGTATCTGTAATGGTACTTATTTCGATGTCGTTTAATTTCTCTAGCGTGTAATCAGCGACTTTCTTAATGGTGTTATCAAGTGCCGTTTCTAATTCGGCATAAAGGCTGTCGAGCTCTGCTTGGTTATCGACGGTTTCTCCAAAACTTATGCTGGCTTTGGCGTTTGGGCAGTCTTCTACACAGGCCCAACCCATAGGGTTAAGCGAGCCTGTTAATATGGTTTGCTTAGGATCATCAAAGACAAGTTGGTAGGGTACATCACCAACTGGCGTTTTTTCTTTATCGTCATAAACCACTTCTAAAATGATAGGCGCAGGTGGCTGCCCAAAAGATGCCGGTACTTTAGGTTTACTGGTTTCTGGCTCAGGGTCTTTAACAATAGGTTCTGGGGCCTTTTCTTCCATAGGGGCTGGCGGATGTAAGTTGCCATTTGATTGTGCTGATTGAGCGCTAAAAGAAGCACCACTGCCTTTGGCGTCGAACCTCGCATTAAGGCGTCTGATGAGGTCTTGGTTTGCTTGGGAGATTGCCAGTGGATTGACTTCAATGTCCCCTTTTATAAAGCAAAAAAGCGGTAGGTTTGGTGTGTCCGCTAAGGCAACCATGTCACCGTCAGCCAGTTTTTGTTTTACCTGTTCTGGTGAAAGGTTTGTGGGGGTGATTGCTTGCCAACTTTCTTCATTGAAAGAAGAGAAGTCAGTTTCGATTTGAGAGGCTTCATTAAGAAGCACGGATTCCGTTGGGGCAATTCTATGGTACATCTTGGTCGCATCCTTGCGATTAAAAAGGCGGATTAAACCCTAATGAGGACAAGATGTTAATGAATTTTTTGTAAGGTTTTCGTATTAATTATCATTTTTTATGAGTGTTTAATTGTTTCTACTGCTCTTTCAGCTCTTTTTTATGCAAGCATAAATCCCTCGATTTTAGATTGGATGTCTTTAGAGATTCACCTGCTTTTACAAATAGGATTTTTTAGAAAGACGTGTTTATGGGGTCAGTACCCAGTTAACTCCATATAGCCCGTTCCAGAGTGTGTCCCTTCTATTATGATTGGCCCTTCCCAATACGGAATCGATAGTGGCATTTTTGCCTTTGGATTCAGTGCCGAGACTGTCACTTCAATTTGCTGAGTTGGAATGGATACTTGCCACGCTGTTGGGTAATCGCGTCCGTCGATTTCTGTCTGTTTGACGGCGGTTAGGCTGATGTCTTGCTGTGAAATGGCAATGCCAGAACCATCTTGTTGCATTAATCTTGCGTGAGAGTAATTGGTTTTGCCTGTTGTTGCGTTTCTAAGTTGGAACACGACTAAGCTGGTTTCATCATTGAGTCTGAATGCAAACCAATCCCAGCCTTGTTGCGAGTCGAGTAAGAACTGAGAGCTCCATTCTCTGTCTATCCACCCTTTGCCAGAAACCTGATGTGTCACGCTATCAATCGTCACTTTGCCTGAGACATCGATAAATGGTTGGCTGTAGTAATAAGAAGCCACTTTACCGTCGCTGCTTTTCGTGCTGTAGCCTTGCTCACCTTGTTTTTGATAGGGCGCGTCGCTCGTGAGTGTTAATGAGTAGCCAAACTGATCTGAATTGGCATTCAATGTGGCAGGGAATAGGTCATCGGTGGAAGATGTCCATTGCCAATCATCTAGATAAACACGAAATGGTGAAGCGCTTATGCCCGCCAGTTCTGCTTGGTCACGGGACCACTTTTCATCGGCGTAGTGTTTGTCTTTGGTGGTGATGGCACTGTGCGCCATGTAGATCTGCTGGCTTTGCCATGTGGTTTGCTTGGGTTGTTTGGTAGTTTCTTGTGGGGCAGTCGCGAAACGAAATTGTGTCCATTGCACACCCAGCGCATTGTCATTTTCATCCATGAGGTTGGCGGTTAAATACCACCATTCATGACGAAAGTTTGAGTGCGCTTGGTGGTCGGCAGGGAAAGTGATCTCTACGCCTTTAGTGACAGGCGTAAATTGTTCATTCTGCTTTTTCTCATGCTGCTCTTTGTCATTTTGCTTTTTTTCATGCTGCTCTTTGTTATTCTGCTTTTTATCATAGTGAGAACCGAGAATTGAGCCCATGTTTTGAGCTGATGTTTGTTCGGCTTTCTCACAACCCCATAGAAATAACAGGCTAAGCACGACGGCGGACATTTTGATTCTCTTTCTCTTCAAATCAAGCTCCATTACAACACCTCACTTTGCAAGCTAGATACCACGGGCTTACTGACTAAGCGCCATAGGGGGATGAGTGTCGCAATTACAGCCACAAGAATCGTGATGGCGGAAATGCTGAGGGCATCGCTCCAATTCCATTGGTAGTTTAAGCTCCAACCAAAGGCGCGTAGGGTGACGATGTCGGTTAGCACATAGCCCACCATAGCCCCAAGTGGAATAGCGATAACCAGAGTGAAAGCCACCAATACGACAATTTGCCCGAGCACCATCGCCATTAACTGATTACGGCTCACGCCAAGCGCATACAGCCTTGCAATAGCGGCTTTACGTGCATCAAGCAACATGAAACAGGCACAGAACAAGCCAATGACGGCAACCATTAAGGTGACGCCATTCAGTGCACGAGTGATGGAGAAGGTTTGTGAAAAGATATCCAACGCGATGGATTTGATATGCGCTTGATCGTAAAGCTGGCTTGGGTGCAAATTCAGTTGTTGTCGCAGCTGTTCGTATACCCGTTGTTGGTCGCCAGACACTTTAACCCCTAGGCTATTGGGTAAGTCGGTAAAGCCACTCTCAATCCATAAATTAGGGGCAAGCAGCACTTCGCCATTGGGGGAGCCGTAATCATGAAAAATCGCGCCAACCACCAGTAATTTGTCGGGGATGGAATCGAGTTTAAATTCACTATTCAGTGATAAGTTGAGTTTCACAGCGGTAGGTTCACTGATGGCAACCCATTCACCTTGGTAGAAGCGCTGCCAAAAGTTATCCTGCTTTGATTGGAACACCATGGTTTGCTCTAAGCTGTCTTTATCTTTGGTGCCGAGTAATGTGGGTAGGCCTTGCAGGTTATCGTCAACATAATATTGCTTATAAACGGTTTCAACCTTCTCAAACTGCTCTAATACGCGCTCGACATTAGCGATCTCACCTTGAGCAGGGCTAACGTAAATATCGGCATGCAGTCGCTGCTCTAACCATTGCTTTAGGGTGGATTCAAAGCTGCCGACTAAGGTATTCATTCCCATATTGGCGGTTACCGCAAGCAGCAGCGCCATCATCGCAAGGGAGAGGGGAGATATCAGCTCTCGCAGTTCTGCAAAGAGATACTGCATTAACCCAGATTGAGTGCGTTGTTCGCACCAATTGGCTAACACGCTGAGTGTTTTGGGGAGATACAAAGGAATGGACACCACCAACACGCCTAGCCACGCCATGGTGAATCTATGATGCTCGCTGAGCCATAACCCTGCTAATGCGATACAGGTTAAGGTTAAACCAATGACGAACAACTGGTTTTCATTGGAAGTCTCTGGCGCTTGATAAAACCCACCATGGGAAGAGAGCGGTTGTCTCACCCTTTGTTTAAAGTGCTGCCAGCAGGCAACAAGCGTGGCCGCTAACGTCAGCAATAGGGCTTGGACTAACCATGACCACTGCCATGTACCGGGAAGCAGCGTCGCACCATAAAGTTGTTCCAGCGTTATCGCAATGGTAGGGTGGAGCCAGTGGCTTAATTGAATCCCCAAAATGAAACCGAGTGATGCGCCTAGTGTGACTAAAACAGTAAGCTCGATTAACAGAGCAGAGAACACGATGCCAGGTGAAACGCCGGCTTGCTGAATTTGTACTAACAGCCGATTACGTTTGAGCAAGCTGTATTTCACGCCGTTGTAAGCGATGAACAAACCAACCAAGAACGCCAGTAAGCTCATGGCCGTTAGGTTGAGGTGAAAGCTGTCGGTAATAGAGCCGAGATCGGTACTTTGATTATTGGTGATCCATTGCCCTTGTTTAGCGATGAGAGCTTGCCACTTGTCTTGTGCTTGGTTGTTGGTATCAAAAACAGCGATGTAACTCAGTTGACCTTGCTTGTTGAGTAGTTGTTGGGCGAATCCTATGTCCATCAACATTCGACTACCCAGTTGCCATTCGTCGGGCAATACGACAACTTGAGTGACTATTTCATCCAGAGTGAGTGTTTCTACCTTGCCTAAGCTTTGGTGTTGCGATTGGCTCATCATGACGATGGGTTTGCCTGCCAAGAGCTGTGGCAGAGGTAGCGCGCTATCGAACAGGGATATGCCTTGTGGCGTTTTATCGCTCTCGACTGTCTTGTCAGTAGAATAGCGAGACCTTGAGGTGAGGGCGGCGATTAACTCACTGCCTTGTACTGACCAACGGCGACCTTGCTCGTCTCTCACTTTCCCTTCAATTACGGGCAGTATTGCGCTGAGTCCATTTTGTCTTAGCTTGAAGTAGAGCGATTCTGCTAAGTAGTTTTGCCCCGCTGCTGGGATGATCAGGTTTTTCGCTTGAGCACTGAGTTGTTCGGTAGATTCAGCGTAGCTTCGTTTGGCATTCAGGTTAATGGCTTGCACGGCAACAAATAAGGTGACTGCTAATACAATGCCAATCAGGATCGCCGCGGCTTGCAAGGGCGATTGTTTATAGTGCGCAGCAAACAGCTTTAGAGAGAGCCAACTGTGATTTAACCTAGAGCGATTTAACTTAGAGTGAATTAACTTAGAGTGAATTAACTTAGAGTGGCTTAACTTAGATTGAATCGAGTTAGCTTGTCGCATGAGGCATCTCACCGGCTTGACTTTGGTTTAGGCCTACTTGCTTCAGATCTCCATCATCCAATACCCATTGTGCCTGCATAAATTGGGCGCATTCAGGGCTGTGTGTCACCAGTAACACGGCGGTGTTGCCTTGTGTGGTGATTTCGTTCAGCAGCCTCATGACTTCTAATCCGGCTTTGTGGTCGAGGTTACCAGTGGGTTCATCGGCAAGCAGCAGCTTGGGTTTATGAGCCAATGCTCGTGCGATCGCGACTCGCTGTTGTTGTCCACCAGAGAGCGCTGATACATGCCTATCCAGTAGTTCACTGATGCCTAACGCTTCTACCAAGTAATCACACCAGTCGTCCCATTTTTGTTGATTCAAGTGCAACGGGAATGCGATGTTTTGCTTAACGTTAAGCGGGGTTAGTAAGTTGAATTGCTGAAAGATGACGCCCAGTTTTTGGTGGCGGAAGCGGCTCCATTGTGGCTCTTTCCAGACCGATGTGCTGTTGCCATCAAGCCAGAGTTCGCCATCAGAAAGCGGTTCAAAACCCGCGATGAGGTTGAGTAGCGTACTTTTGCCGCTGCCACTTGCTCCAGTCAACGCCACGCTTGCTCCTTTCGCCAAAGCGAAGTCGACGCCGTTCAGCACCTTATGGGTGTCCTTGCCGTCAACAAAGCTTTTGCTGGCTTGTTTCAGTGTGACAACTGGGCTTTCCATTTTCTCTCCCTAGACGATAGCTTCTATAAAACTGTAGATAATAAGTTGAAAAGTTAACGATTTACATCGCCTTATTAATAACCTGTACTTCGAACTGGTGAAAATAGATCAGTTTAAACCTGCATATCATTGAGCTCATGCTCAATAAAGAGACAAAACGGCAGCAAAGCTACCTAGTATCAGTTACCACTGAGGACCATGGGAACTAGTGTAAGACAAAGCGGCAGCAATGCTACTTAGTATCAGTTACCACGGAGGACCGTGGGAACTAGGGGGTAACGTTACGAAAGTAGTTGGTGTATGCGAGAACTCAATGAGTCTGTAGCACGTTTGGGCTTTTCTTTAAATTACCATGGACAGGCAACGTAATCTTACCTGTATCTAAGACTAGTTTGATTAGATTCACTCAAGGAAGAGGATTCTAATAAGGCGCTCTCTTTTAGCTCTCTTTTAGCTCTTTTTTAGGAAAGCGTAAATCTCTTATTAGCCTTCAGCTCTTATTTAGATATGTTCTTATTATTACTGTGTATAGCGTTGTCTCTTTTAATAGAGAATTGCGTAATTTCCTATGTGGAGTTTTTATATTTATATGCTTTTCATAATAAATTTTATTATAACTAATTCTGAATATTAAAATTCGATCTGTTTGAAAACATCAAAGCGACCTTCATGTGGTTAAAAACGACAAGGTTGCTTTATTTATACGTATTATTTTTAATTATGCGGCGATGAAAATAATTTCATCAGATTAGTAAGGATAAATTATTAATGATTAATTCTTTGGTTTTTAATTAGGTTAAAGAAAATTTTGACTTTTTTGTTTTTTTCTAAGTTGTTGATTTGATTTGTTTAATTTTGTTTCTTGCCAATGTCGATAAAATTAATAATAAATTAACCCCTCCCTCAAAAAACTAACATGCAGAATGCAGAGTGCCACACTTTGTCATTTATTGAGTAACATAAGAATTACTTATACCTTGGATTAGTCTGGCTAGAGTTTACGCATTTTCAAAACATTGCCACTATAACTTTACGATTGTTATTCATGTCATCTATTGAGAAATTTTAATTGTAAAAAACTTAAAAAATACGATTGATTGATTACAAAAATAACTATCTGTGGAATTTGTTATAGATAAAAAAATAATAATAACGGGAGGGAAAGGCTACGAGGTTACCATGGAGTTTATTTAGTAAGTCACATCGAAAGATGAGATTTATTCAAGGGCTCCTTAATTTAGCAATGTCGTTTTAAACAACTTGGAAATTAAAGGGTAAATCATGATATCGGATGAAGAAATAAACGCACGAATATCCAAAAGAGGGATATTGAAGGGGTTAGATTCTACACTTGGCATTACCGCATTAGTGATGGTGGTTGGGTTAATACTATACACAGTCATCTTGGGCGATATAGCCAGCGAGCAGTTTCTCGGTTTAAAAAGCTGGATTGAAAGTACTTTAGGTTGGTATTACGTTCTGATTATTTTTATGTCGTTTGTCGTCTGTACATATTTCATGTGCTCTAAAATTGGCAATATAAGACTAGGACAAGATGATGAAAGGCCCGAGTTTAGCAACTTTGCTTGGTTCTCCATGTTATTTGGAGCGGGTACAGGTGCTGGCATGCTTTTCTTCTCTATGTCAGAGCCTTTGATTCATTTTGCAAGTAGTTGGAGTGGTGGTAACCCATTTTTGAGTGCTGAAGTGAAAATGGCGGTTGCGACATTTTTTGAGGCTAAACAAATTGCTTTAGAACAAGGCTTAGTTCCTGGCGAAGCAGGTTTCCCAGTACCAAATGATTTGGTTGCGGAAGCTGTTGCAGGCGGACTTAAGCTGACCATCTTTCATTGGGGCTTAACGGCATGGTCTATGTATGGCGTAGTGGGTTTATCATTGGCTTATTTTGCATTTCGTAAAGGCTTGCCTCTATCAATTCGTTCTGCTTTATATCCTTTGATTGGTAACCGTATTTACGGCCCAATTGGACACGTTGTTGATATTTTAGCCGTATTAGGGACGATTTTTGGTATTGCCACTACCTTAGGTTTAGGTGTTCAACAAATTAGTGCAGGTTTAATCTCATTAGGCTTGTTAGATGAACCTTCTCAAATGGTTACTATCTGTTCCATCGTATTGATTACTTTTATTGCTATTGTATCGGCGACAAGTGGTGTTGCCAAAGGCATCAAAATGCTATCAACATTCAATACATGGGTTTGCGTTATCATTTTGTCGTATTTTTTAATCGTAAGTAACGCAAACTATTTATTAGCAAATACCTTAACAGCCATGGGAGACTTCGTTTCAGAGGCTATTTCCATGACGCTATGGACAGCTCGTAGCCCTGAAGAAAGAACGTGGCAAGGTGGTTGGACTATTTTCTATTGGGGGTGGTGGATTGCTTGGGGTGCGTTTGTTGGTATGTTCATCGCGCGTATTTCTCGTGGCCGTACTATCCGTGAGTTTATCATTGGGGTTATGTTTGTTCCCTCTACCGTTGCGCTCATTTGGTTTGGCATCATTGGCTCTGCTGGTATGTATGAAGCCATTTATGGTGCTGATATGACCATCTACAATACCGCTGTAAACAACTGGGATTATGCCGGAACACTTTACGCCGCGTTTGATGTATTAACACCAGGTATAGCGGCAACCATTGCTAAAAGTGCTGCGTTACTCGTTGTTATTATCTTCTTTGTTACGTCTGCAGATTCAGGAACCTTAGTATTAGGTCGACTGCTTTCATTTGGCCGCAGGCCACCTATACAGCAACGTATATTATGGGGTTCTATTCTTGGAATCGTGACCCTAGTGATTCTACTAATGGGGGGAGATCAGGCAATGAGGGCTCTGCAAGCGGCTTCTATTGCCGGCGCATTACCTTTCTCTTTCGTTCTAATTGCTATGGTGATTGGCTTATTCAAATCATTAAGAAACGAAAGTGAATCCGTGGTTGAAAATGAAGAGCACATTAAGGCTATGATTGAACGAGAAGTTGCTGATATGTCTTAAATATTCATTGATTAAACAGAGCAACATGATTCATAACCGCTACTTGATGGTACAGTTATGAGTCATGTCCTTTTCATCGTCGTTTTACCTGCACAGCTCTCTCTTATTCTCATCTTCCTCAATTACACGTAAATCGAACTGGTTATTTAGGATTCGTTCAAGGATGGGAAAGCGCATACTTTTTTAGCTATATAAGACAAACTTTCAGTGCACTTATCAGTTAACAATAAAGGCCCTTGCAATGAACAAGGGCCTTTGTCTTTTGGCTATTTTTTCTTCTTGGCTTAATCTAATAAGTAGGTAATAAAATCCTTTATTCCCACTAGATTAAATTCAGCTCTCTTCATATGTTGGTCTAAATCCATTAATTACCATGGACAGGCAACGTAATCTTGCCTGTATTCAAGCCAAGACGTGTTTGATGCTTAAACTTTAAATTTACTTACTTGAGCATTGAGCTCTGATGCAAGTGTCATTAGTTGGTCGCTAGCACCTGAAAGCTGTTCAGCACCTTCGGCTGAGTCATGCGCTGAATTACTAATCCTTGTAAGAGAGCCATTGATCTCTTCGGAGACGGAATGTTGTTGCTCACTGGCTAAAGCAATATGAGTATTCATGTCTGTGCTGTTACCAATCGACTGTGTAATATCAATAAAGCTTTGGCTAGCCTCTGTTGCTTTAGCACCGACTTGTTCGGTCTCTTCTTTACTTGTTTTGACAGCTTCAACTGCGATACGTGTGCCTTGTTGAAGCTTTTCTATGGTTGTTCGTATTTCTGTCGTCGAGGTTTGTGTTCTTTGTGCCAGTGTTCTTACTTCATCTGCAACAACTGCAAACCCTCGCCCTTGTTCGCCAGCTCGTGCGGCTTCTATGGCGGCATTAAGTGCAAGCAGGTTGGTTTGTTCTGCAATGTCATTAATGACATTAACGACTGAGTTTATGCTGAGAGTGTCTTCATCAACAGATTTAATTTGATTGGCTACATTCTCCATATTTTCTATGAGTGCATTCGCTGCATGGACAGTACTTTCCATGACTGTATTACCGATGTTAGCCTGATTCTGCATGCTTTTTGCGTTTTGATTTGCCTGTTCAGCATGATCCGCGACATCTAGTGATGTTGAAACCATTTCATTCATTGCGCTGGCAACTTGCTCTATTTCAACTCTTTGGTTATTTATATTTTTTCCTGCAAGTGAGCTAATTGAAGTCATTTGAGATGCCGCATCAGAGAGCTGGTGAATAGCATTGCCAATGCCTGAAATGAGTGAGCGTTGTTGCTCTTGCATGCTATTGAAATTATTGGCCATTTTTGCCAGTTCATCTTGACCTTTGCTATCAACACTCACTGTGAGGTCGGACTCAGTCGATACTTTGTACATCGCATTATTGAGCACATTGAGTGGGGCATTAATTGATTTATTAATGAGATACCCTGTAGCAATGAGTACAACAATAATCAGCGTAGTCAAAAGCCATAGTAGTATTTGTTGGTCTTGGTAAACGGATTGAATATTCTCACGTTCTTGCTTTGCAACTGCCAACTGTAAAACAACTAGCTCTGTAATTTTTTCACTTATAGGATCTATGGTTTTATATAGAGGTCCATTAAATGCGCTGAGCTTATTTGCTAGATTTATTTGTTTCGCATTTTGTAATGCTTTTTCTAGTGCATCTAACGAACGGTTTGCATCAACAAACAGTGCTTCTGCTTCTTTGGCTAATTTAGCTTCCTCTTGTGTAAGGGTTGTCGCCATAAATTTCTGCCACTTTAGCTTAATTTCTTCTCTTGCTTGCTGTACTCCTGAAAGCGCCTCTGGTGCTGTCATTAGGCCAGCATCTGCTTTGTTTACTGCATCGATAACAAACACGGCGTAGTTGTCAGCTATTGTTTTTAAGTCTTCTAGAGGTACGACTCTGTCTTCATATATTCGACCAACGCCTTCATTGGCTTGTTTTAGACCTGATAAGGAAATTATTACGACGGCAATAATGCCAATTAGAGGGAGTAAGGAATTAAAGTTTAGCTTAGTTTTTATAGTTAGATTATTAAGCAAATGTAGCTCTCCTGTCAGATATTGATATCACCGGAGATAATAAGCCATAGAATGTAAATGAATAATGAATTATTAATAAGACATTACAGAAATGTTTCTATAGTAAATTAATGTAAGAGTTGATTTGTATTGGAGTTCGGTTACCTTAAGAGAGGCTTTAAAGACGTTATTTTCCCGACACTCTACATAAGCAACATCGTTCTATATATCTTCTATGATAAATGACCATAGGCCCCCAGCGTTTTTTGGCATGTATCTTATCCCAGACTAGTTTTATTAGATTCATTCAAGGATAAGAAAGAACCTACTTTTTAGTTGTGTAGGGCAAAGCGTTAGCTGACTTATTAGTTAACAAAAAAGGCCCTTGCAATGAACAAGGACCTTTGTTTTTTTGCTATTTTTTCTTCTTGGCTTCATCTAATAAGTAGGTAATAAAATTCTTTATTCCCACTAGGTTAAATTCAGCACTCTTCATATGTTGGTCTAAATCCATTATTTCATGCTCTTGTTGTAATAGTTCTCGACGAGCGACTTCTTCCTTTAGTTCTGACAAGGTTTGCTGAGTTTCATCAATTAACTTGTTTAATCTTTCTGTGGTTAAAACTTGTAAATTACTCATGTCATTTCCCTTTATTAAGCTAAGCTACTGACGCCGAGGCATACGGCAGGTACAACAAAAAATACAGCTAAAATATATCCTAGTGCAGCAAATTTATTTTCTGCTGCTGTCTCACCTAATAACTCTGCCGCTTTAACAGGTAAGTCCCTTAACATAGGTAATCCATAGATCACGAGAACCCCTAAAATATTATAGGTAAGGTGGATAAAGGCGATTTGTAATGCGGCTTCTGCGTTACCTGTTACTGCAGTCGCTGCCAATACGGCAGTCACACAGGTACCTATGTTTGCGCCTAAGGTAAAAGGGTAGATGTCTTTCAGCTTGAATGCGCCAGAACCAGCCAGCGGTACCATTAAAGAGGTGGTTGTAGAGGATGATTGAACAAGAATGGTCACTAATGTACCTGATGTTATCCCTGAAACCGGGCCACGGCCAATCGCGGTATGCATGATGTTTTTAGCCTTACCGACCATGAGCTTTTTCAGTAATTTACCAACCATGGTGATAGAGATAAAAATAAGCACTATCCCTAAAATAATCAGGGTGATACCACCAATTTGATCACCGAAAGAGTGAGTCACTTCCTTAAAGGTATTTACCACAGGTGCGGTTGCAGCCTTCACAAAGTTAAGGCTTTTGATTGAGCTATCCCCAGCGCCATAAAACAAGCCAGATAACCATGCCCCCATTTTCTCTAATACGCCAAAGGCAATCTCCATCGGGAGAAAAATAAGTACGGATAAAAGGTTAAAGAAGTCGTGCACTGTGGCAGCTGAAAAGGCCCGTTTAAACTCTTCTTTTGCTCTGACATGGCCTAAGGAGACAATTGTGTTTGTAATAGATGTCCCAACATTGGCACCCATTACCATAGGCACAGCCAGCTCAACGGGTAAGCCGCCTGCCACTAAGCCCACAATAATAGAGGTTACTGTCGAAGATGATTGAATGAGCGCTGTTGCAACAATACCGACAACAAGGCCCGCAAAAGGGTTACTAGCAAAAGCAAAAAGCTCCTTAGCTTGGCCACCTGCCGCCATTTTAAATCCACCACCTATCATGCCAACAGCACAGATAAGTAGGTAAACTAATAGGGCAACCATCGCCCACTGCATGTAGTTTTGATACTCGCTTTTGTTAGGAAGTACTGCTTGATTATTTTCCATAATAGCTATTTACCTAAGAATGAATGGTAAATGAATTCTATTTGTGGCGATTTACACTTATGTGACATTTAGGTGAAGAAATGATGTCTTTGGATTGACTGAAAGGAGCTTGCAGAAATAGCCTGATCGTCAATTTATTACCCTTAAACTCCAAATAAAAACCTATAAATTAAATTTATTTCACCTTTTCTTGAGCTGGATTATGAAAAAGTGAATGTTTGCTCATTTCACTTTATGAGTTAGCTAGAATTTATTTATCAGCCTTTTAGGCAAAAAAGAGGAGGGTTATCTCAATCTCTTTTTGGCCAATCAATTCTTTTTTTAAAGGTTAAGTAAGGTTAAGGAGTCAATTCGGTATGCTACAAACTCATTATGATGTGGTGATAATTGGGGGAGGGCCTGCTGGGCTTGCCACTGCTATAGGTATTGCTTCTGACCTTCTTACTTCTAATATGAAGGCGAAAATACTGCTTATCGATCAGCGCTCAAAAGACCATCAAAGAATAGGGGAGAATGTCCCTTCTGATATTTCAGTGTTATTACAAAGGTTAGGGGTTGAGTCTGAGTTCTCAAAAGGCGGTCATGAGCCTTGCCCAGATTTTGCTTCTGTCTGGGGAGGTAAAGAGCTTCTTTATAACTATGCGGTTGTTAACCCTTATGGCCACTCTTGGCGACTTAATCGCCACTCTTTTGACTTAGCTTTAGTGAATAAGGCCAAGGCATTGGGTGCTGAAATCGTTTGGGATACCCGTTTTATTGAGACGAGTAGGCGTCAGCAAGATGGGCATATTGCTTACGAGCTTTTCTTGCAAATAGACTCTCAAGAAACCCGTTCAGTTAAAGCTGATTTTGTTGTTGATGCCACAGGTAGTAAGGCAAGCTTTGCTAAAGGCTTAAATGTTAAAAAAACGCTAGATGATAAGTTAATTGCAATCGTGCATTTTGCCGAGCTTGAGCAGCCCCATAAAGGCAAACAAGTGAGAATAGATGCTACGAACAATAGTTGGTGTTATCACACGTTAATGCCTCATCAAAAAGTAATGAGTATGCTGATTACTGATCCTTCAGAGCGAAAGGCGCTCGAAAAAGATAACTATCATGCGTTTAAAACTCGTTTAGCCAAGCCGCTTTGGGTAGGCGATAAGGCCCAAGAGATAGAAGTAACCGATGAGAGTTATCACACCTATATGATTAATTCTGGTTTGTTAGAGCAGGTTGAAGGTGAAAACTGGATTGCTGTTGGAGATGCTGCTTCAAGTTTTGATCCCATAGCAGCACAGGGGATCTATAAAGGCATTAAGCATGGCATATTCGCCGCCGAAGTCGTGCTAGCTAAGTTAAAAGGTACTGAACCTCAAATTAATTATGGTGACATGATTCAGCAGGATTACCGACAATACTTGAGGAATAGAGCCCATATTTACCAGCTAGAGCAACGCTGGCCTGACAGTGAGTTT
The DNA here is from genome assembly GCF_000967665.1 of Marinomonas sp. S3726. Lineage (NCBI taxonomy): Bacteria > Pseudomonadati > Pseudomonadota > Gammaproteobacteria > Oceanospirillales > Oceanospirillaceae > Marinomonas > Marinomonas sp. S3726. The sequence goes on from NZ_JXYC01000022.1 coordinate 15,915, forward strand.
TGGCAAAAACGGTCGAAGTAGGGGAGGTATAGAGTTAGACATCCATGGCCTTTTAAGCAAAGGATGGATGTCTTTAATAGAGATCCATTTGTTCATACATATTTAAATCCTTTTAAAAATATTCGCAATCCATCCTAGAAAATCCCTTTACTCAATACGCCGCCTTAACAACGGGAAATGCTTGGAGATAAGTGTTTTTAGAAGCAATTGGAGAGATTTTCTTGTTTACCTAGCTGTCACTTAACCTCATTTACAATGCATTACTTTTTTATTCCTAATACCCCAGTTTATGAGGGTGAATGGTCCTATAGTTTAAAGAGTGATTCGTATTTAAGGATATCGTCAATGAGAGCTTCCTCTCTTCTGAGTGCTGTAAAATCTGCTGTATTTTCTGTGTCTCTAGTTATGTCTTTTCCGCTTATGTCCCAGTGTATTGGGGTGGTTACCGCAGGGGGTGGCGATGGTTTTTGGGGTGAGGTAAAAAAAGGGGCTGAAGCCGCCGGGAAGGAGCTTTCATTGAAGGTTTTGGTAAGAGGTGCTGCGGATGAAGTAGATAGTAAATCTCAAGCTAAAATCATTCACTCTATGATGGAAATGGGTTGTGAGGCTTTGGTGTTAGCGCCTAATAATGCCGATCGAAATAAAGATGTGAAATCTCTAAAAGAAAAAGGTATTTCTACTGTGTTTATTGATAGAGACACAGGGGGCGAGCGGGTGAGTGTGATTAAAACGGATAACTTTAAAGCGGGTTATCTTGCAGGCCTAGAAATGGCGAATGCGCTTGCAGATTCTACTCAAAAGAGAGTTGTGTTACTGAGGATGGATCAAAAAGTTATCAGTACGCGATTACGTGAAGAGGGCTTTATTAAAGCGGCTAAAGAGAAAGGTTTGGGCCTTATCTTTGATGGCTATTTAGGCACAACTATAGGCCAAGCCAGACTTAACTCTATCAGGTTTCTTAAAGGGTTAGGTGAGTTTGAAGGGGTGTTTACACCAAACGAATCGACCTGTGTCAGTGTGCTGGCGAGTTTAAAACAATTAGGTTTAGAGCAGGATGTTAAGTTTATTGGCTTTGATAGCCATGCCCTTATGATCAAGGCGGTTCAAGAAAGGAGTATGCAAGGTTTTATCATTCAAAACCCCTTCTTGATGGGTTATCAAGGTGTTAAAACAGCCCATGCAGCGAGGCTAGGTAAAACCATAGATGCATCTGTAGAAGCAGAGGTTATCTTTGTGGATGCAAGCAATATCAAGCAAAAGAAAATCCAAGAAATGTTGGGTTTGAAGAATTAATTATCCTGATCCAATATTTTGGCTCTTCTTCAAATCAGATTTTTTCTGATTAACGATTATTTCCATCTATTATTTAAGAACAATATGTTCACTGATGTAATCCAAGAAACAGCGCATTCTTGGGTTAACCTCGTTATCAGAGTAAAAAACAGCATATATTGGAATGGATTCAGGTTGAATGTCACTTTCTAAAATAGGGCGTAAGTGTCCCGCCTGAACATCTGCGTTTACTGTAAATCTTGATAAACAGGCGATTCCACAGCCTTGTATTGCTAACTGACGCAGGGTTTCTCCATTGTCCGCATACGTTTTAGGCACTATGTGTATCGCATTTTTGTTTTCATCCTGAAGCGGCCATACATTAAGCCTATCGGGTTTAACAAAGCCTAAACAATTATGCTGTTTTAAGTCGCTTGGGGACTTAGGCAACCCGTATTTATCAAGATAACTAGGAGAGGCATAAAGTTGTCTGCTGGTTTCTCCTAGCTTGCGTGCTTTAAGGGTTGAGTCTGTTAAATGGCCAATGCGAATAGCAATATCCACTTTACGTTCAATTAGATCAATATTGGATTCGGTCGAAGTCATGATCACAGTGACATCTGGGTATTCCTGATTAAAGCCTGCGATAAGTGGAGCAATAGCATGCAGCGAAAAAGGTGTGGCAGCATCAACCACTAATCGCCCCGCAGGTGCAGCTGTACGTTCGCCAAGTTGGGACTCGACTCTCTGACCTTGAGCAATCATGGCACTTGCTTCATTAAACAGCCATTGGCCTTCTTGTGTTAATTGTGTCTTGCGAGTAGTTCGATTGAAGAGGGTCGTATTGAGCTTGTTTTCCAGCTTCTTGATTGTGCGGCTGACTACTGAGGCGGTTACCCCAAGCTCTTCGGCAGCCTTACTAAAGTTGCCGCAATTTACTGTTGCTACCAACATTTCTAATTCTTCAATCTGAATCTTAAGCATTTAGATGTTCCATTCTATTTATGCAATTTACGAATAACTCTTGTTCTTTTGAGGCTATTCTAGCATTAATCGCCTTTGGTTAAAGTGAGCACAAGTTAACAATTTGTCCATTCACTTTTGAGGTAACACTATGACTCGTGTAGATATTCAATCTATTGAACCAAATGCATATAAAGCCATGTTTGAACTAGAGCAGTTTATTGGCCAATCCACACTCCCTAAAGATATTCAAGAGCTGGTAAGGCTTAGAGCCTCTTTGATTAATCAATGTCATTTTTGTATCGGGATGCATACTTCTGCTGCAGAAAAGCTCGGCATTGAAAAGAGGAAGCTTGAAGCGCTGAAGGCTTGGCCAGAAAGTGCATTGTTTAATGGAAAAGAAAAAGCCATTTTAGCCATGACAGATCATGTCACTGAGTTATCGAGTAGACATGTCCCTGATGATATTTATGAACCTTTAAAGCAATACCTTTCAAACTCGGAAATTGCCCAGCTCATTATGCTGATAGTGACGATTAATGCTTGGAATCGCATTGGTGTGGCAACGGCTATGGCCTAAATTAGGAGAAAGTTATGGGCTTTTTTATGAAAGCTATGAAGGTTTGGAGAAAAGCAGCGCAGTTCTTTAGTCTCATTGCGTTGTTAAGCTTGTCTAATCATGGGTTAACACACGAAGGTGATGTCCATGATGTAAAGCGACAAATGCTAAATATTTTGGCACTGCCTGAGTTTGAGAAAGCCTATCTCACGACCTTAACGGTTGAATTACAGCCAGAGGTGCGTGTTGGCTCGCATACACATGAGGGCATGCTCTATGTATATGTTCTGCAAGGAAGGGTTAGGTCAAAATTAAAAGGCAGTGAAGCCAAGGATTATAAACAAGGAGATGTATGGGTAGAACCTTTAGGTTCTGTTCATGAGTTAACTGAAAACCTTAGTCACAATGAGGTCGCTAAGATACTCGTTCTGTCGATAGGTGAAAAAGGTACATCCTTGAGTACTTCTATCAAATAGCTCATTTTAAATAGTTCTTTTAGCGTAATTTAGAGTGCATTTTAGACATTTAGAGAAATTCCCATGATAAGTGTTTTATTTATCATGGGTGTAAACTTGCTCAAGAATAGTCTTCAGCCCCCGTGCTTTGTGGTTTTTCAAGGTGTGAAAATAGCTCATACAGTGACATTAGCTATTCGTTTTATCTTGTTTGATGAGAAGAACTAAGGCGCTAATGAAGAGAATAAAACTAAGTAGAGATCGGAATAGGTTCGCCTGATTCCAAGTATCTCGGGTGTTTTCCCAATCAGAAGGCAAAGTTGAAGGTGTCCAAGATTCGGTATAATCATTGAGCGGCAAATTAACGAACTTGGTGAAAAGAATTATTCCTGTTAAGTAGAGCGTTCCGAGCAGTAACCAAAAATAGAAAATACTCTTATTTTTGATATTCAAAACAGCACAAAAATAGGGAAGTGCTCCTGCACCGAAGAAGCATAAAAAGAAACCTGTATGACGCACATTGATGTTGAAGAGAGATTGAACTTCAGCGTAGGTACTCGCATCAACAGCTAACATCGCGTAATTAACATTAAACGAATAGGTCGCAAAAAAGCCCGCCATTAATCCAAATAAAGCGGTAGCCGTTAATCCACTAAGCTGTTTTATTGTTAGCATCTGTTTGCACTCCTTAAAACACTCATTATCTAGGGTTTAAAATGGTGTGCATTAACAAATGTTAATTAGCTAGCGTGTTTTAGACGAGAAAGGGTGACAGAGGTGATGCCTAAAAAGCTCGCAATATGATGCGCAGGAACTCTCTGAACTATGTCAGGATGTTTTTTAAGCAAGTTTTCATAGCGTGCTTTGGCTGGAAGCTGCAGCCATTCTTGCTCTCTTTGCATTTTACTATCAAGCAATTTATCTGACCAAAATAGAGTAAATCTAAGCCATTCAAGTTCACTCTCAAAAGCAGATTTAAAGTCATCTATATGCCATTGAATTGCTTTAACATTAGAGAGTGCTTCGATCGTAAACCCTGCTGCTTTTTCTTGTAGGCTTGGTGTGACAGGCCAGAATATATCGCCTTCAAAAAAGAAGTTTTTGTTATGTTCTTTCCCATCAATGGCTAAATAGAACATTCTCACAACGCCTGATTCAATCAGCGTAACCTTGTTCCAAATATGAGAAGCATCAAGTAAGCAACTTCCTGCAACGGCATCAATTTCTTTGCCCAACGTATTTAACCTGTTAAGGGTATTCATAGAAACATTAGGAAGGGGTTCAAGAGCCAAGAAATTACTCCTTAAAATCTGGATGCTAAGACAGGTTTTATCTTACACGTTTTATGGCTATTTATTATCTTTAACTGAAATGCTCAGCTTATGGCTTGTCTACTTTTGTCCATTCGCTGAGGTGGGAAGACTTATTCGCAGCTTCCTTAATACAATCTATTATCTCCAACGGGCACTTCCATTTCATTGGTTGCTTTGAGTGGACCACCTATCATTTCATCATAAGCACTGGTGTGTCTTATTACATGCTTAGCCGCTTTAACCTTACGAAGCTGCTTTTGTAAGCTGAGCACGTTGTTACCCTTTAAATTTATTTCAGATTCATCTGTAATCATGTGCTCTTCAGCATCATCTCCCCCCGAAATAAGGACGCTAACCGTATATAAAGAAGGGTCCAAGCTATTGAAGATAAGCTTTTCTATCTCTGCGTATTGCTCTAATTGACTAAGTTTCATCATGACTCCAAAGCTAAAGGGTTCGCTTGCCTAGTTAAGGTTTTAGTATAGCGTTTGTACTTTAAGGCTGTAATTTATTTACCTTAGCACTAGCATTATTTGGTAATGCAGCAAAGCGTATCAATCCTAAGCCATCACTGGCACTACGATCGAAAATTGTAAAATGGTTGTTGAGTAATGGGAGCCCTAAGATGTTGACTGTGGGGCCGCCAGTGGATTTCAGTACACATTTAGCGACACCCGCTGCTGGATTGTTTTCTTGCCAGTAGGTCTCAGGTGTTAGGGTGAGAGATGTTTCTTCTTCAGGACCCTCAAAGGTAAAAGTAAGATCTGGCCAGCTCTTTATGTCTAATTCATTCATCATGGCAACTCCGAGGGATAGAGTTGAACCTTTTTCAGCTGAATTGCTAGAGGAGATCTTAGTAACCAAGGCTTGAAAGACCTCTGGTGATAAAAGAATACTGTTTGTACCTGAGTCTACTATGCTGTTTGAAGAAGTTTGCTGTGACCATTCTACGGAAGGAATATTAATAGGTTTGGTGTTACCGACTTGAACTGATAGCAGGTTCGTATTGTAGAATTTATCATGTACAATTTTGATGCTTTTGAATTCTCCCTGGTATAAGTCGGTACATTGCTCACATGCTCCCATAATAAAATAGCCCGAATTTAGAGGGTCACTTTTAGGATCATCTAAAGCATGGCTAATTCTTGATCTTTGAGTCACAAAAGCAAATTTATTCTCTAGGGAATTTTGCTTTATGAGTTGTGTATAAAAGGGGGTAATAGTCGTTTTAACTCCTTTAGTTAATGGTTTTGGTGTGTTGCTTTGTGGCCAAGTTTGTTCTGGCATTAAGTAGGCAGTATCTAAGTTTTGATAAGCTAGCCCTAAAATGCCATCGGCCTCTCCAAACATGTCTCCTTCTGTTGAATCTACAGCAGCAATTGGAGCTGAATCGAGCTGGGCTTTTTTAGAAGAGGCTATTTTAAGGCTGGTTTTTATTATCGCACCGGACCAAGCGCCAGAATTGTACGAAATACTTTGGGCAAGATGAGTAAATTCAGCATGGCTATCATTTGATGGATTATATTTATGGCTGTGAACCGCCAGTACACTACTGCCAGTATCTAGAATGAGGTTTACCTTGACTGTGCCAGAACCTACCTCCATTACACAAGTGTAATCACCTTCACGTAACGTATTTGTAATAGTACATTTAATGAATGTTTTATCTGACATAGATTTTCCCTTAATTACATTATTTGAACTGTTTATTGAATAAATGTTTTTTAACTAGAAACGCTCTATGGAGTAAGGCTCTAATAGAAGTGCTAAGAGAGCTAATATGAAAAGAAAAGCAGCAAAGTGTTTGAAAAAACACAATGCTGCTTAGTTCTCTTAAAGTGAGTTATCTCCTAGTAAGTTATCTCTTGGGGATAGTTAGCTAAAAGGATTCAATTTACTCTGAATTTTTGTCACATAATCTGTAAAGTCCAAATAGGGCTGCATGGATGTGACAGTAGGATAAGCAACAAAATTACTGAGTAAGTTCAAGCAAACATTCAGTGCTTGTCTGCCTTCTTGGCTGCTAGTTAATAACATTAAGCTTGGGTAGAGACCGCTGGCGCTAGCTAAATTCCAGTTGATTGCATTATCTAAAGATTCCGCCCACTTGCTATAGTCATTTGATGTGCCAGCCGCACCGCCGCTTTGAAGTATGCTTGTATCGGTGAATTTATTAGTGCTAGTTGTTTTAGAACTGGAACCACTGGCATGCTCGTATGACGCTCCTCCGCCTATACCTTCAAAAGCGGCCTTAAAGCTTCCGCCAAACTGCTCTTTTTCGCTCTCTGCATCTTTAAATTCTGTGATCTCAGTTGAAGTAGACGAGAACAATACGCCGCCTAAAGTGAATTCTTGAGGTACATACCAGCCCCATTCATTTAACACTTCGATCAGAGCTTGTGCGCCAGATACCGTGTTTGCCCCTTGCTGGCCTTTAATGGCAACTTGAATAGCCGCTAAAAAATCTGGATCGACGACAAAGGCATTATTATCTACAGAAAGCTCTACCTTTCTCACAATATAGCGGGCACTTAAGTATTCAGTAACTTTTCCGCTATAGCTTGAGCTGTTGGTTTCTCTTTTATAGTTAGCGCTAGCACTGCCATAAGGAGAGGACATTGAAACAGAAGCAGAATCAGAGCCAAAACGGGTAATTTCTGCTGTTTGTTCGGAGAAGTTATAGGTGTATTTTAATTCTGTTAGCACCCGTGGAAGGTTAGCAGCCGGCTGGTAATCTTCTGACCAGGAATAGAGGTTTTTAAAGGTTTTACCAAAGCCAAGCTTTTCGGAAAGAGTGAGCCCTCGAAAAATTTGAACATCATTAAGTACTGCTCTTTGTTGATCTTGATTAAGCAGGTTCCAACGGTCAACACCGTCTTTAGGCTTAAGAGGAGAATGCTTGCTTGCAACACCAATGTTCAAAATAGCATTACCATCTACCATGCTAATTACAAGGCTTAAGGCAATGTTCCCTTCTTCAGAAATTGGGATTGGTGCACCTGTTGCAGCAATAAACTCATCATCTTCTGTCATGAAACTACCTAATGTCGCTCGTGCCACACTTAGGGTTTTACTTTCATCAAGTTCGATTGCTTCTTGTTGCCCATCACTATTTTTAACTGTTACTAATAATTGAGTATTCGACATCTTTTTACACTCCTTATAAATAGGGTTGATCATGACCAAATTTGTGGGTTAGGGGCGTTATAACCATTAATAACTCGCACTGCGTCTTGGTGACTTTTGAATACAAAGAAGTAGATAACGACTTCACCAAGAGCTTTATCCCAAGAGTCCAATTCAAGATCAGAAATAGGAGCTCCCCAATTTTGGTCAGATGCTGGTCCTTCTGTCGGTGTTCCTGGTTTGATTGAATGTCCCGGTACAACTTCAAGTCCCGTTTCGGCGTTGGCGAGTTGTTGGTCGGTTGGTTTACCATTTGTTTCAGCTAAGCTAGTACCGGCAGAGCCTGGAGCAATCAGTGGTGGTGGCTGGTTATCACTTGAATATGTATGTCCATTTTGTGAGAAGGAGGTAAGTCTACGAGTTTTCACTGTGAATTTTTGATATTGAATTTCTTGGTTTTTGCCTATACCTACCGAGTCTTCCCCAACAATTTCGATTGTTTGTTTAACATCTGAGTAACGACGAATCGTGGTACTCACGTAACGATTCATATTGTTAGGCCAAGCTTGGTATAGGGTGTTATCACCAGATGCTGGAACCACCTGATGTCCCGCCTCAGAACCTGCTGCAAACTGAAAACCTGCAGCTCCCCAAGAGTTAATCGTGATATCGACAACGCTACCTTCAACACAAACGCATACGTTGTCGTATATCCCTGTTATTTTTGTGCTGGTTGGTACCACATTGGTGAGCTGCATTGGAGGGAATGCGCCTACTTTAGTATTTTGTGCTCGAGCTTTAGGGTCATAGTTATTGAGGCTCACTTGCACGCTGACATATTTATTAAAGAACCACTCAGTGCCAATGCCTATTAGATCTGGATCATGAGTCGCGATTGAGTCTGTGATAATTAGGCGATTATCATTACCACCGAGAATGGCTTTAAGTGGAATATAGGGCTCTGCGCTGGGCGCAATTAGTGCATCTTTGAGATTCGTATGTTTTGCTTTTCCTGCTATAAATTGCCATTGAGTTGTGACTACTCCGTTAGGGTTAGTCACAGTTGCAGGCATAAAACCATTGGCTGTAAGAGTACTTCTGACGTTGCTTAACATAGTGTTAGCATCGAATTCGTAGGTTGCCGAATCTCCGTCGGCAACTCCCTTAAAGCAATAAATGACATTTTGAGACATTGAACAATCCTTTTCAGTTGATAAAAAATTAGGGAGTTGGCCTACAGCCTTGAGGTCTCAATAGAGACAAGTCGCCTTCTTAACTCGACTATGGTGGGCTGGTGAATGCCAACAACCGATAAGCCATATCTTGAGAGATACGAGATAAATGTAGTTTTAAGATGGGGTAAAAACATTACGTGATATTACGTTCTATAAAATCTCAAAACATTATGCATTTCAGTTATTTACCTTCTTGTTGTTATTCAATTTAGCCTTGGTTAAACATAGTTTCTTTAACTGATTTAAGCCGCATCTTTATAATGGATGGAGGTTATCAGGGGGATCTTTAACTATGTCTTTTAAATGTGTTTTCTATTATGCTGGCCTCAATAAAATACGGTTTAATAGCCACAGTTAATAAAACATAAGGAAACGTTTTATATGGGTCGTCCTTTTCTAAGAAATACTTTCTCCTTCCTTTTAGTCTCTTCACTATTACCCTTTATTTCTAGCACTTCTTATGCCGCTAATTATGTAGAAGGCTCTTTTGGTATTGCTTGGCTGGCGTCGGATAACTCTGAGTTGGATTCAAATACTTATGCGCCATATCGTATTCATTATGGACATCAAATTAGTCATTCTCGCTTTTTAGAAACAGGCTATTTAGGGGGGGATAATTATGAAGACGAATCAAAAGATGATTTAGAAATGGATATGATTTATATAAAGCTTAAACACTTTTATAAAATCAATGATAGCTACGCTATCTATGCGAAAGTGGGAGCTGGCGCTTATCGTTATGATTTAGAAAATGATGATAAAAGCATCTCAAAAAAGAACGGCCTAGGATTGAGTTTGTCGGTAGGGTATGAATTTACTTTGGAGAATGATATATCAGTGGGCTTCGAGTATGAGCATTTTAACACCGCTCGCTTTCGCTCTAACACGGTTAACGGTAATGTAAAATATCATTTTATGTAGAGATAGCTTTTTCTACAGCAAAGCCATTTAAATGCTAAACACTGGGATACTCTATCAATTAGAGTATTTTGCCTGTATCAACCCAGTGTTTATCTCTTTTAAAGTGAGAAAATTTAAAGGTTTAAAGAGTCATCCCCACCTCTTGGTCTGACGATGATACGGGTTCGTTCTCGTCGTCTATTCCATTCTGAATCTGTGGTCCAGTCAACGCCATAAGTACGTTTGTAGTTACGATTATCTACTTCATAAATACAGAATTTGTCTTTAATACCTAAATTTTCTTTTGGCCCAAGTTGGTCTCCATTACTAAAGATGATTTCTTGCTGTAGTTGTAACTTATTCACTGAGCCTGCAAAGCCTATGATTCTGATGTTGTTAAAACCAGCATTGGCAAGCTTGCTAGCAAAGCGTTTGGCGAAGGGCTCTGTTTTACCTCTTTTATAGGTTTTTTTAACTGAGGTAGCAGTCCAACAGGCAAAGAGGTAAATGTTAATTGGGGGAGTGGGGTCTCTGGTGAGGTTGCTGGCGATTAAAGCTTGGGTTAATTGGGTTTCATCAAGAAAGTCATCGTGGGTGCCGATTCCTTTGCCTAAGTTACCATGACCAACGATATAGAGATTACCGCCATCATCCAGCCTGTCTAATTTTCCTGTGTGTGACAGTATGGATTGGCTTTGGCTTCTTGCTGGCAATAATTTAGTTCTAATCTCGTAAAGACAATGAAATAAAGCGGCATCTTTATTATTTGCACTGTAGAAAGGAGAGTAAATTTCACAGGTTTTTACTTGAACCTTTCTTCTGGCGTCTCTGTGTTGGATTTCCATCATCGCCTTTTTCGCATCATTTTGGATAAGGCGATAGTTTTCAGCTTCAAGTTGCTGAATTAATGGCGGGATGAGTTTTTCAAAAGAGCGGCATTTACGAACGGTACGTTTAAATTGAACCTCTAATTGGCTGTTCTGTATGTTGTTCACGCTCGTCATCACATTAGTTAAGTCTTCTCGCATGATGGCTGCTCGAATCAAAATGATGGCACGTTTATATTTACGTTGAGTTTTATTACTAAGGAAGCCTTTGCCTAAATGCATCTTGGAGGAAATACGAATGATCTCGTACATATGGGCTTGCTCACACCATTCAACGGCTTTGGTTGCGACTCTGTCGTCTTCTTGCCTGATAACCTCTATGGTATCGAGAACACGGGAAGTTAATCCTTTAGTATCAAAAAATGGCATGATAATTCCTTATAATTCAAGTATATCCTAATTTCATCATACCATTCACTTCTGATCTGGCTGCCTTGGCTTAAGGATTATTATAAAGAATTTGAAAGGGCTAACTCTTTGAGAAAAGAGTCTCGGGATTTGATGCCAAAGAGAGAGGTAAAGGCCAGTGTTACCTATCTCTTTGGTTGGTTTAGTAGATAAAATTCGCTATTTTTGCCGCTTGTTTTTGTTAGGCAACTTGATTTTCTGCCGTCATCTTAGGCTCAAGGTCAAAAGATGCGGCAATGAGTTTTTGGGTATAGCTACTTTTTGGATTCTTGAAAACCTCTTCAGCTGAGCCTTCTTCCATCACTTCCCCTTTTTGCATCACCATTACTCGGTCAGACAAGGCTTTCACTACGCTTAAGTCGTGGCTGATAAACAAGAAGCCAATATTGTGCTGCTTTTGAATATTCTTCAGTAAGTCGATGACTGTTAGTTGGACTGATCGATCAAGGGCTGAGGTGGGTTCATCTAACAAGATAAAAGAAGGCTCTAGAATCAAAGCGCGGGCAATAGCGATACGTTGCCTTTGCCCTCCCGAAAACTCATGGGGATAACGATTGATGGAGTGAGCTTCTAAACGAACTTCCTCTAACGCTTTACGGGCTTTTTGCATGCGTTCTGCTTTAGATAATTCAGGGCGATGAACCGTAAGCCCTTCGGTGATAATTTCGCCTACAGTCATACGTGGTGAAAGGGAACCATAAGGATCTTGGAAGACGACTTGAATATCTTTTTTAAGATCAAATCTGTCTTTTTTGCTGAGTTTGCTAACATCTTGGCCTTTAAATTCTATTTGGCCACTTGATGGTAATAAGCCAATTAAGGCTCTGCCTAGGGTGGATTTACCTGAACCAGATTCACCCACTATGCCTAAGGTTTCACCTTGTTTTAAATTTAATGAGAGGCCTTTAACGGCTTCAAAGTATTCCTTCTTACGGCTAATGAGCTGAGTGCCGATATGGTATTTCACCTTAATGTCGTTGGCTTTAAGTAACTCGGTTGCATTTTTAGGTGGCTCATCCTTTTGGCCTCTTGGTGTCGAGTCGATTAGCATCTTGGTATAGGGAAGCTGCGGATTTTCAAACAGGCTTGTTGTTTCCCCTTGCTCCACTAGTTCACCCTTACACATGACTAAAACTCTATCGGCAAGGTGTTTGACCACACCTAAATCATGGGTGATAAAGAGCACAGCCATGCCCATTTTAGTCTGAACTTCTTTAATCAGGTTTAGTACTTCTGCCTGTACTGTCACATCCAAAGCTGTGGTAGGTTCGTCTGCTATCAAGATGTCTGGCTCGTTGATAAGCGCCATAGCGATCATGATGCGTTGTAATTGCCCGCCGGAAAACTCATGTGGGTATTTACCATAAGCTTGTTCAGGAAAGGGGAGATGTACTAGGTTAAAGAGTTCTAATACTTTAGCTTTTGCCACTTTTTTAGAAACAGAGCGATGGCATAACATGGCCTCAGCGACTTGAGTGCCAACCTTCAAATAAGGGTTAAGTGAGGTCATGGGCTCTTGGAAGATCATGCCAATCTTATCCCCACGAATCTGACGCATGTCTTTTTCGGATTTGGATAAGATCTCTTCACCTTCAAAGACAATACTAGACTCTGCCTTGATACTGGCGTTCTTAGGTAAAAGTTGCATCAGGGCATTACTTGAAACCGATTTACCACTACCGGATTCGCCAACAATCGCTAGGGTTTCCCCCTTGTAGAGTTCAAAGCTTAAATTTTTAACTGCATCCAATGTGCCTTGGGTTAAGGCAAAACTAATAGAGAGGCTTTTGACCTCAAGAATAGGGGGGTGTGACATGAGATTTCCTTATCAATTAAGCGCTACTGATTGCGCGCTCATTACTCTGTGTTGGGTGAGGTTCCTAAAATGATGGTGGCTTTCTTGTACTTGCTGAAGCTCATGAGCCCAATGAGATTCATCGTGGGCAGCACAAAACGCCGTCATATGTTTGAGTAAATCATCACTATTCGACTCTAGTGATTGAGTAGAGTGTTTTACTAATAGATTTGGCTCAAGGTAGATAAACTGTAAAAGCGCGTAAGACTGATTAAGCAGATCAAAGGCGGCATCGTACTCACCCATATGATTCAGAATCTCAGATTGGGAAACACTCGCATCTTTTAAGCCCCTTAATAGACAAGCAAACTGACAAGGTCTTGTATCCTCATCAGTTAAGGCATCCTGAATATGTTGGGGGAGGTGTTGAAGCACCTTATCAAACATCTGATGAGCAGCAGACCAGTGCCCATCTTCAAGTAATTGCTCCGCCGTTAAATAGTTAGTCCAGCAATCTTGTAAGCTCATCTAAACACACCTTTAGTTAAACGTTACGGCTATTTAAATGGAAATGAGACTTAAATGCAAATGGTTATCATTTGTTGGTGGTGATTGTCTTCTCTATGCTGATATATGAGCTCAATTACTGTAAATATTACATCTAATTAGTTAAGTAAATGCACAGTTATCCAAAATTATTAGATAAAGATTCATTTATTATCCTGTTTAAAGAGATTTAATCCGCCATTAATATGGCGTTTATCGAAGGGGCAGACACTGCTTTCTTCTATTTTGATTAAATTATTTAAACGGGAGTTCACATGAAAAACGTTAAGTTATCTGCAACTTTATTGAGCCTATCTATTATGGGTACCACTTTATCGATGGGAGTGTCTGCGGCTTCAAACGATAAAGCGCATACAGCACACAATCTTAAAATAGGTGCGTTAGAAGCGGTAACTCAGTTTGAAGATTATCGTGGTGGCGGTATTACAATTACGCCAGAAGGTCGCATCATTATCAGTATGCACCCACTTGATGGTCCTAAGGTAAAAGTTGTCGAAGTGATGGCAAATGGGGTTAAGCGTCCATTTCCTACGCAAGATTGGGCGGATGGTCCAGAGATAGGCAAGGTAGGTTTATCTGCGGTTATTGGTGTGCATTCAGATAGCAAAGGGGTGGTATGGATGCTAGACATGGGCAGCGAAGCGTCTCCTGCTAAATTGATCGCTTGGGATACTGTGCTTAATAAACTATCCCATAATATTGAACTGCCAGCTTCTGCACTTGCCGCAAATTCTTTCTTGCAAGATTTTGTGATAGATGAAAAACACGGGAAAATCATCATTGCTGATATGACATTTGGAAACTTTGCTGGAGCAACTAAACCTGCCTTTGTTGTGGTCGATATTGCCTCTGGCCAAGCTAAACGTGTCCTTGAAAATGTGGATACCTTGATGCCAGAAGACAGAGACATTGTGATAGAAGCGTCTCTATTAGCATCAAAATCAGCAGAGGGTAAAACGACTAAACTGCGTTTTGGTTTAAACCCAATTGCCATGGATGATGAGAGTGAGTGGATCTATTTTGGTGCTTTTACTGGCACTAAAATTTATCGTGTACCAGCTATGGCACTAGTGAATAATTCACTGTCTGATTCTCAAATCGAAAGCAAGATCGAAGTCTTTGGGCCGAAGAACCCAAGTGATGGTATCGCTTACTCTAAGCAGGGCATCATAGTGTCAGACCTTGAAAACAGTGCAGTTGGCTTAACCACCAAAGGCAAGTATCAAGTTCTAGTACAAGATAAGCGTTTGTCTTGGCCAGATAGTTTTGCCCTAAGTAATGGTTATGTTTATGTGACACAAGATCAGTTGCATCAGCATCCTGCTTTTAGCCAAGGGTTAGGGAATGCGAAAGCCCCTTACACCTTGTACCGATTTTCTTATCAAGCAAACTAGTATTTGTAAAAAACACAGAGGCTTCTGGCCTCTGTGTTGATTTAATCACTCACTACTTAATTAGACTGCCATAGCGCTTTTGATTGGTTTCAAAAATGACTTTCTCAATGAAGTCTAAAAAGGCTTTTACTCTAGTAGGCATAATGCGACCTGCTGGCCTGACCGCCCATATTTTGGTTTCTGGGCAGATAGGAAAGTCTGGTAATATCTGAACTACCTTACCTGCTTTTATTGCGGGAGCAGCGTGCCAGTATGAGGCCATACCTATGCCCATACCTGCCTCTACAAGATCACCTATCGCATCACCAAGATTTATGGTTAAAGGGCCTTTTACCGTGACATCTATCAACTCTCCATGTGTATCTTTAAAAGTCCAATTGTTTAGGTTTGCAAAGGGGAGGCAGATGTGTTGTTTTAACTCTTCTGGTTCTTTTGGCATGCCGTGCTGTTTTACATAGTCAGGTGAAGCAACCAAGAGTGTTGGGTTATCAGCAAGCTTTCTGGCTAATAGACTGTTAGAGGTAAGGTTTCCAATACGTATGGCAAGATCATAACCTTGCTCAACAAGGTCGATATTTTTATCGCTGAGATCCAAATCGATCTCTAAATCAGGGTAGCGTTTTAGTAATTCAGGAATAAAGGGCACGATGTAAATTCGACCATATGACGAAGAAACACTGATTTTAATTTTCCCCTTTACCTTATTTTTATCTGTCTTAAAGACGTTAGAGACTTCTTCTACATCATCTAAAATACGTTTAGCATGCTCGCGAAATACCTCGCCATCATAAGTCAGTGTGACAGTACGCGTGGTGCGATGAAACAGTTTTACTCCTACCTGGGTTTCCAGTTGTTGAATTCGCTGACTAGCGTTAGTACTAGAAAGCTCGAATTCTTCACCAGCACGCCCAATCTTACCTAGCTCAGCTACCCTTAAAAAAAGAGCTAAATTTTTCAGATCTAAGTTCATCTTGTTTCCAGCTTGAAGAGAGAGCATGAGTCGAATTTAGCCTGATATGACAGCTAAATGAAAATATTATCCCAAATTTAAGGAATATAATTCCTAATTTAGCTAGATGATACTAAAAATCAAACTTATTAATATGCATCTTACTTAATCAATGCACAGACATTTACTAGGAGTAAGTATCATGCCTGCTACACAAGTTGAAAAATTTACTGCTAAACCAGAATTTAAAGATGCCGTTTCACAAGCGTTATTAGAGGCGCAAGCCTTAACCCTAAAGGAAGCAGGCAATCTAGCTGCACGTCTTTATCAAGATAATACTGACCCTAATATTTTCTTCATTTATACCCGTTGGGAAGATGAAGTCTCACTTGATCATCACCAAACACTTATTCACCGCAAAGTTTTAAACGAATTAGAGCAAGAAGCTTTGGCGGTACCAACAGAGTGCTTTCACTTAACGGATACTCAGCCAGCGCCTGTTACTCCGATTAAAGCAGATGACTCTGATCCGAAATTTAATATCTTTTTCATTTTTAAAATTTCGTTGGAAAACAGAGCGGCGTTATTAACTCAGTTTGAAGAGCACATTAAACAAACTCGTCGTGAAGCAGGTTGTTTGTTGTTTGACCTTTATGAAGTGCAAGGCCAAGAAGACACCTTGGTAGTTTATGAGCACTGGCGTCAAGAATCAGATGTTTGGGACATTCACTTCCATCAGCCTTATGCAGTCACCACCGGCCAATTAATGGAACAGAGCGTGATAGGTGATATGCAGCAATACATGAACTTTGTAACTCAATTAGCTTAAAAAGGAGCATCCAAAATGAAAGCAATTTTACTTGAACAAGCTGGTGGCGTTGAAAACCTTATCCTTAAAGATATCGCTAAACCTGAATTGAAAGATAATGAAGTCCTAGTTGAAAACCAGGCAATCAGTATTAACCCTGCTGATACCAAGGTGAAATACTCAAATGAAGGTCTAAATATGTTGATTAGCCCAGAGCGTCCTATTGTTTTGGGTTGGGATATCGCAGGGACTGTTGTCGCGGTTGGCGATAAAGTTAGCCAGTATCAAATTGGTGACAAGGTATTTGGTATGGTTAATTTTCCTGGCCATGGTAAAGCTTATGCCGAATACGTGGCTGCACCAGAGTCTCACCTTGCTGCAATTCCAAAAGGCACCAGTTTCACTCAAGCAGCAGCAACAACCTTGGCAGCACTAACGGCATTGCAAGCACTTAAGGGCCGTGTTTCTCCAGGAGATAAGGTACTCATACATGCAGGTTCTGGTGGAGTTGGACACTTTGCTGTTCAGATCGCTAAAAAAATGGGTGCTTATGTCGTATCAACGAGTTCAAGCAAAAATCTCGATTTTGTTATGTCTTTAGGTGCAGATGAGTATATTGATTACCGTACTCAAGCATTTGAAGAGGCCGTATCAGATATGAATCTTGTTTTTGATACTGTCTCTGCAGAGACGGCAGAAAAATCGCTAACGGTTCTTGGTAAAGGCGGTCGATTGGTTTCTATCACGCTGATGGAGATTCCAGCTGATTTGCAGGCAAAAGCTGATGCGCTAAAGGTTTCTATCGATAAATTGTTGGTTCAATCTAATGGCGAGGATATGAAACTTTTAAGTAGCTGGTTAGAAAGCGGTGCCATTAAGCCTCATGTGTCTCAAACCTTTGCATTTGAAAAACTGGGTGAAGCGCATACATCAATCGAAGCTGGTCGTAGTGTTGGTAAAGTGATAGTCACGCTTTAGCCATTACTTAGTCTGTCTTAACGCTTTTGTGAGTGGCTAAGTGTTATTAGCCACTCATTGAGCTTAACGAACAATTATCTCAATAGAAATTACATTTAGAGGATATAGGCGATGCGCTTACATACCTTGGCTTTAGCCCTTTGTACGAGTGTTGCGGTTAGTTTGGCAACACCATCTTTTGCTGATTGGCGTAATGTGGCGCCTATGCCAACAGCGGTCCAAGAAATCTATACGGATACCTTGGATGGCAAAGTTTATGTGGCAGGTGGTTTTGTTGGCAGCAAGAATACGTTTACTGACCAATTTAGTGCTTACGATGCTAAAAATGATGTTTGGCAGCTGTTATCACCACTGCCAGCAAAGCGTCATCATATTACTTTGTCTAGTGTGCAGGGAAAGGTGTATGCCATGGGTGGCTTTTATGGTGCTTTACCAGATTGGCAGGTGCAGTCTTCTATCTTTGTATATGACCCTAAGCTTGATGTATGGGCATCTGCAGGTGATATGCCAACACCTCGTGGTGAGCATGTTAGTGCGGTTGTTAAAGATAAAATTTATATTATAGGTGGACGATTAGCTGAAACGCCTAATACCAAACATATAGATGATTATGTGGAAACAAAGCTGACACAAGTTTATGACCCAAAGACGAATACTTGGACTCGTTTAGCTGATGCACCAACACCAAGAAACAGTGCGGCAGCTGGGGTGATTAATGGCAAAATTTATGTTGTGGGTGGTCGTCAAAATCAACATGATCCAGAGGGTAAACTCAGGCTTAACAACCTTAATACTCTAGAAGTATATGATCCAGAAACAGATAAATGGCAGATTAAAGCCGCAATGCCTCTAGCTCAGGCTGGCCTTGCAGTAGCTGTCATGGATGACAAACTGTATGCCTTTGGTGGTGAGCAGTGGTTTCCAAATGAAGTGATTTTTAATCGTACTTGGGTGTATGATCCAAAAACAGATGTTTGGGGGGAAGTTGAAGCTATGCCTACAGCCAGACATGGATTAGCCGCAGCCAGTGTTGGAAAGGAGATCTATGTATTTGGTGGTAGTACTGCGCCTTCTTTGAATGCGGTTAATATGAATCAAGCCTTTACACCTGATACGAATGAATAAACCTTAGATAGGGTATAACAAACGAATAAACCTTAGATAGGGTATAACAAACAAAAAGAGAGGCTTAGCATCTAGGCCTCTCTTTTTTTCCTTTAGCCTTTATAAATGTACTTTACTAAAGGTTGTAAGCTTTCTCTTGGATTGCTTGTTTCTTCTTTTCTCTCCTTTCTTTACTAAGAAGAAAAACAACCAAGATAGAGGCAATAAGCGCCATACCTGTTAGTGCGATATTCGTCGTAACAAAAGCGCTGTTATAGATGCTAGACATGGTTTCAAATATGCCAGCTTGATCAGTTTTCCCTTGGGGTAACATACTCATAAAGTTGCCTGAGGAAATCGCATTAACCCAACTGTCTGTGTTCAAAACGATGTGCTCTTTAAGTTGTATAGGCACCATATTGCTAACAAGAGAGCTTAATAATGATCCATAAATAGCAACCCCAATTGCCTCACTACCAAGTCTGAAGGTATTAAGTAAACCTGCTGCCATACCAACATCGCTTTCATTGACACTGCTTAGAGCTTGGCCATCCACAAGACCTGCTGACATCCCCATACCTATACCAATCAGTATCAAAGCAAAGGCTATTGTGATGATAGAAATATGGTTTTGCACTGCAAAAATAAGCGCTACAGCACCAATTAACATGCTGATAATACTTAAGTACATGAGTAAGTTTGTGCTGACGCCTTTCGCCGATAATTTGCCCGCAAGCAGAGGGAAAACCAAAACGGGTGCGGTTAGAAACAGCATGATTAAGCCTGCTTTAGATGCAGTAAACTGCATTGAGCCAGTTAAAAAAGTTGGGAAGTAAGTTAACAGAGTAACAAAGGTGAAACTTGCTACAACAGGTACCAAGATCAAGCCTAAAAATTTATGGTTTTTAATTAATTCAAGGCTTAATACTGGGAATGTTGCGATTCTAATTCGTAAGATAAACCCTAAGAAACATGCGGCGCTGCCAGCGAAACTCAGTATGATGGATTGGCTTCTCCAGCCCCAGTCATAACCTTTTGAGAGTGCTAGCATTAGCAAAAACATACTTGAAATGAACAAGAAGGAGCCAATCAGGTCTATCTGAGCAAAAGAGCCACCTTGAGTCTGATCTGCTGGTATTTTGACACTGACAATTAAAACCAAGAAGAGGGCGGCAGCATGCATGAAAAAGATTGCCTGCCAACCAATCGAATCAAGAAGAATACCTGAAATAGTCGGGCCTAAGGTAATCCCAAGGCCTGCTGTTGTACCAAATAGGGCAAAGGCTTTAGTTCTTGCATCACCTTCAAATGCGTGAATAAATATTGCACTACCACATGCAAAAATGGCGGCACCACCAACACCTGCCAGTGCTCTAAATATATCTAGCATTAAAGCATCTGTTGATAGGGCAGACCCTGCAGACGCTAAGGTATAAATAAAAGCGCCAATAAAGAAAGATCGCTTTTTACCCCAAACATCGGATATTTTGCCCCAAATTAGGGTAAAACACGCGAATGTTAGATTAAAGGCATTAACCACCCATTGTAAGCTGGCAAGGTCTGATTGAATATCCTCACTGATATAAGGTAATGCGATTGCCGTGCCTGAGATAGAGCTTGGTACGACAAATACGGCCAATAGTACTGCAAAGAGTATTAAAAAGGCGCTTGGTTGCTTTGTATCACTCATTTTATTAGATATCCGAATTTAGTTAATAACGATAGGTAGGCTATCTGGGCGTCTTAAAATAATGCCCTCAGACCAGATTATGTTTTCAGGATCTGTATTTAGCGTCATATTTGGTAGGCGTTGGGAGAGCACCTTAAGTACAGTACTGATTTCCATTTTGGCGAGCTCTCTTCCCATACAATGGTGCATGCCATAGCCAAATTGCAGGTGTGAAGGTCCAGTACGATTAGGATTGATGCTTAAAGGATCACTAAACACACTTGGATCACGGTTCGCTAGGAAAACATCAGCATATATCACCGAGCCTGCTGGAATAGTGCCTGATGATAACTCTACATCTTGAGTGGTGATGCGAGGAAAGGTTGATGCGTTGCCAAGGTTGGTTAATCTTAAAAACTCCTCAATATAAGCTTCCCTCAGTTCAGGCTGAGTGACCATGTCATGCCAAACATCAGGGAGATATAGAGCGGCATACAAGACTTTTGTCATGACAGTTAACGTGTTTTGATCTCCTCCAAGAAGAGAGCCAAGTAAGATGGACACAATTTCATCGTCAGTTAAGCTTGGTGTACTCTTGTCCCTCTCGTTAATAAATTTTTGAATTAAACCTTCATCAGCATGCTCCCTGACACCTGTGACATGTTCCATCAAGTAGGTATATAAGTCGGTAAACTGTTGGACTAAATTATCAACATCATTTTTATCTGCAATCTGTACTGTTTTAGCTAGGCCTCTAAAGTAAGCAATATCATCTGTGTGGATGCCTAATAATTTACAATTTGCTGTAACAGATACCTTGTCTAAAACATCTTTGAATAAATCCTGATTATCTTTATTGAGCATATCGTCGATACAGATATTGGTTATTTCATCAATAAAGAGCTCAAGCCAGCTTAAACCACTGCGACTATAGTCTTTAGAAATAAACTGTTTCATACGTGAATGATCGGGAAAGTCGAGATTTAGTAACAAATCTTTTGGCGTCAATGTCGGCAAAATACTTGGACCACCTTCCGTATTAGAGGGGCCTCTTACACATGTTTTATCGAGTAATACTTTTTTTACGTCTTGGTAATTGATCACATGATGGGTTTCATGCCCACTTAAAATACGAATCAAGCCATGTTTTTTATAGGTCGCTTTCTCAATAACTGAATAAGCGGGCTTAGCATCATATTTAGGAAGGTCATTGATACTATTTAACTTACTATGCAACTCGATACTCATCTTTCTTCCCTGAATTTAATTGTTTCTTTAGATCTAAAAGTGCTTGTTCTGTTTCCTTGAAATGCACTGTCCCCCATCCCCTTGATGATGCTGCTTCACAATTTATCTTGAGGTCGTCAATGAGTAGCATTTGTGAGGGCGCATAGCCTGTTTGTTTTTCTGCTAGATAGAAAAATTCGGGTTCTGGTTTACGGCGTCTTTCTTTGCACGAGTCAATAATGAAATCGGCTATGTCATCAAGCCCTAACATTGCTTTCCAGTAAGGCTCCCATTCAACGACATTGTTGGTCAAAATACCGACTTGGTAACCAGCTTCTTTTAGGCGGATAAATTCATCCACCATGTCTTGATTAGGGCTTACATTGCTAAACCATTGTTCACCAAAATTTTCTAATTTGGCTTTTGAGGTATCTATATTTGGGTAGTGAGTATGCAAACACTGCCTTAATGCTGCCCCCCATTCAGCTTCACTAATCAAGGCGTTTTCTATGGGAGATAGCATGGCTAAGCCCATATCCGTCGCTACTTGTGTCATGACGTCCTTTAATGCCGCAGCGGGAATCCCTGTGCGGGTCTGATATATATTGAAAAGTTCATCAATTGGTGGCGATAAAACGCCACCAAAATCGAACCAAATCACTTTATAGGTCATTGGTATATCCTTATTTTCGAGCAATTCTTACGTGGCATTTCGCTGTAATAGCGTTATTTTGTGTTGTTGATAGCAGGAGTGAAATTTCATTTGATGCCTCGTCGACTGAAATTTCATTTAGATGGCAGGCCGAATCAATTTTAAGTTCGGTAAATTTAGTGAATTCGATATCACAGTCTTTCATGTACACATCGCTGTGACTTAAACCATATTTCTTTTGAATTGAGTAAAATGACATTTGTCTGAACGCTTCAATCAAAAGCATACCTGGAACATGATCGAGAGGGTGATCGAACATGGCTGGGTGGGTATCATTCACATGAAGCTTTGCTGTAAATTGATTATTTATCTCTTCAACTAGATGTAAAACAAGATTATCAGTGTTTTCTCTACCTAGTAGACTTTTAAGTTCAAGTTTAGCTGGACTTGGTGAATAGGTGATTTCTGAGAAGTTTTCGACAAACTTTAAACCTTTACTTCTTACCTTGTTCCAAATTGGTACAGGCATCCATGAAATATTCATTAATTTGGTAGCAGCAAGGCAGCCATCTACATAGATTCGCATTTCATAGGTTAGACCACTTAAATTATCACCTCTAAATTCTTTGGAAATGACATCTACCTCTGTCAATACAAAGGAAGGAGTGGCTTTGACTGATAAGGCTTTATTATTTTTGATATGAAATTTTGCTTCATTGAAAATAAATTTAGCATTGAGTGGCACCTCATAAAAATTATGAGCAATGATGATAGAAGACTGTCTACAAACCTCTAACAGAGCAATATTTTCATAATGGGTTTTGCCTGGAACATCATTGTAGTACGAATGTGTTCTTGGTAAGTGCGCACCAGTATAGAACTTATCGTCAGCAGTACTCTTAACATCCGTAAGGAATACTTCACTTACTGCTGCTCTGTGAACAAGCTTTTTGTTTACTGTATGGCCGAAAGAGCATTCAGAGTGGTTAAGCTCTTTAAGAATGGCGTTTGCTTCGATCTGACCAAGTTTTGAACAAATTGCATTGCTCTGAATTTCCATTTTAGTTCCCTCTTATTAGTTGTAATCCATGACAGGAAGAAATTTTCTCACTAGAATGGTAAGAAAATAATAATACGTTTATAAAAAATGAATACGTATCAATAAAATTAAACGTTCGATTTTTGTCGAACCTTATATTAGCAAAAACTTTATGTCAATACTTTGATACGTTTATAAAAAGGATCAAATCATGCCAAACAACATAACAAATACCAGTACTAAGCAAGAGGCTATGCTAGGAATACTGAAAGCATTAGCTCATCCAATACGTTTGCAAATCATTGTGGATCTCATTAATGATGAAAATGGGGCAGAAAGACACTGTACTTCTTTTGGCTTAACTGTGGCTAAGGCCACACGCTCTCATCATTTTAAATTATTGAAGGATGTGGGTTTAATTTCTCATATCGACCGTGGAAACCACTCTCTTGCTAAGTTAAGGCGGGAAGAGTTGGAAGAGGAGTTTCCTGGACTAATTGGTTTACTCTCTAATCTTTGAATTTAGGCAGTCATGTCAGTAAGTTTATGTGAAGAGAATATCTTTAGAACTTACTGACAAGACTAATAAACACCATGGGCCAGACAAGAGTATTTAGAATTAAGGTGATTGGAAGTAGCTTAGGTAAAGGGTTTGCTCTTTTAATTAAGTTGATACCTAATTGAGTAATGTAAGCTAGGTGAACTAACCTAAAGCCAACAAAAAATGCTGATAAGTATTTAATGTAATCCCCTAAATCATTCACTTTGAAGAGCATCTCTCCCAAAATTTGCAGGTACAAAAAGCAGCTTAGAATAAACAGGTTACGGCTTAATTTTGGTTCAGACTTCCACGTTAGCGCAGAGGTGATGAGAGGTAAAAGTGCACCAGCAATAAAGGCGCTAATAAAGATAAACATAAATTAAATTTTCTGAACAATGTTCATTTTATGCTAGCGAAATACTCATGCATGAAAAAGTGCAAAAACTGAAACAGTCTTAATTAGCTTTTGGTGAAATAGATTTAAAGAATGGCGTGTTTTAAAAAACTTTCTCAAAATTAACCTGGGTTAATTCCTTCTCTCTTTGACTCCCATATTCTGTCATCCATTGAATGACATTACAGGAGTAGAACATGACTTTATCAAGCAGTTTACAAAATTACCTAGACGACTTAGCACTAACCCACGAGGGCGAGCCTTCTTTAGAATTTGTTGCAGCTTTGCAAAATAAGCACATTGCTAAATACAGCTTTAATAGCTTGGCAGTTGTACTGGGGGAAGAGCTACCTTTGGACACAGATAGCTTAAGCCATAAAATAGTGACTCAAGGTTTGGGCGGCTATTGCTTTGAGCATAATAAGCTTACTTATGAATTATTAAGTGCATTAGGTTATGAAGTGCAATTAAAGCTAGCTCGTGTCCTTTATAACCAAGAGAAAAAAGCACCTAGAACCCACAGGGTTAGCTTCGTTAAACTTCAGGGCGAAACTTATCTGATTGATACTGGATTTGGCGCGTATGGCCCAAGTTTACCGCTTACTCTTGAGTTAGATAAAGAGCAAAACATAGGGGGAGAAACTTATCGTATCATCTCACTGTCTGAGCAAAAGCAGTTGGAGACACTAGAGTATGACGTGCAAATCTTTAAAGGTGGTGAGTTCTTCACTTTATACCGTTTTGATTTAGCGGATTACTCAGATGCAGATTGCCAGTTAAGTCACTTCTTTTCTCATAAATATCCAGAGGCGGGGTTTGTTAATAATTTGGTGGTGAGTCTAAAAAATGATGAGGTGATTATCGCCTTAAAAAACCATGAGTTGTTAACCCGTTTTACCGATGAATCAGGTCAACGTACTGAGCTTACTGAACAGGTTAACTCGGCAGATGCATTGCACAATATTTTAACAGAGAGCTTTGGTTTAGCTCTGGATCAGGCGATTACGGCGCATTTGTTTGACCGCTTTCTTGTGCCTAAGCTAGGCCATTAAAAATGATGAAAGGGGTTTCTAGCTTATTGGTTTGGGCTTGGTTGATGGCATCTTCTTTTGTTGTATCAGGCAATATGGAAGCCTTTGCTAGCCCAATCGCAACCACTGCTTTTCGCTTTGTTTTGGCCCTTGTACTGATTTCTGGTTTGTTGCTTGCTAACTGGCAGCGGGCGGGAATAAATCGGACCCAAGCATTATCTGATTTGTTTGTATCAAGAATATTGTGCCTGCAGTATGTGCTGATAAGTGGCGCCTTAGTAGGCTTCTTTATTGGTCTGTTTGTGGCGCTTAAATACACGACTCCTCTTAAAACCTCAGTACTTTATACTCTGGTGCCTTTAATGGGCGTTTTTATTGCAAAACTATGGCTTGGTGAAAGGTTAAACGGCATCAAATTATCAGGCTTTATATTAGGCTCGATTGCGGCTTGTTTGGTGTTGTTTAATAGTCAAAATGACATAAATTCAAACGTTGCTGAACTCGGTTTACTGAATTGGAATAGGGGGGATCTCATCTTTCTTGCTGCCTGTGTGCTATTAGCCATACATGTGGTAAGTGTACAAAAGTGGGGGCGCAAGCTCGCACCCTTATCAGGTGCTTTTATGATAATGCTGTTTGGTACGCTTTGGCTTATTCCCATCGCCCTTATCTGGGGAGAGCTTGATAAGCTTCGTTGGCTAGCAAAAGGTTTTTGGCTTAACGGCCTTTATCTCACCGTGTTTGCGACCTTGTTTACCTTCATTTTACAGCAGCATTTGGTAGCAAGTGTTGGAGCGAATCGGTTATTAGCTTTCTCTTACAGTATCCCTGTTTGGGTGGCACTCTATAGCGCTTTTGCGAATAACGTATTGGATAAGCTATTTAACCTCGGCTTTATGTTAGGTTTGGGTTTATTATGGCTGGCATTTGTTTTGATTGAGGTAGAACCTTCATAGGAAAGCCGAAATAAAGAAGACATGAATAAACAAGTACCAGAAAAAGCGTAATTAGCTAAAGCGTATTTAGAAAAAGGAAGCCGAATGGATAAGGCACTGTTAGAAGCAAGCTTTAAACACTACTTTGATCAAATGGGTTATGGCATAGATTGGCAGTATTTTACTCAATCCATGCAAATACAGCCTATACGCAAAGGCGAATTCTTATTTCAGCAAGGGGAAAAAGTCGATCGTTTATATTTCTTACACACAGGACAAGTACGGTATGTCAGTGTGTCTGAAACCGGCAAAGAATATACTCAGTCTTTTGC
Source organism: Marinomonas sp. S3726 (assembly GCF_000967665.1). Lineage (NCBI taxonomy): Bacteria > Pseudomonadati > Pseudomonadota > Gammaproteobacteria > Oceanospirillales > Oceanospirillaceae > Marinomonas > Marinomonas sp. S3726. The sequence continues at coordinate 42,448 of NZ_JXYC01000022.1, forward strand.
TAAATCACCTCGAATCATAGGTTCTACAAGGGCGACTATAAAAGGCACAAAGGCCTTATTTGGTATCCAAGCTCTTGAGGACTGCATGATCATTTCTTACCCTTGGCACAGTTTCTTTGATGAGATGCGACAAGATAAGGGCTTTTTAGAGTGCTATTGCCATTTTATGGAGCAGATATTCATTCTCAAAGAAGAGAAAGAAAGCAGCTTTGTGAAAGATTCAGCAGAAAAGCGCTACCTAGACTTCTGTGTTGATTATCCCGAGCTAAAAGACAAGATACCCCAACAACAAATTGCCTCTTATTTGAGTATCACCCCAGTGGCGTTAAGCCGCATAAGACAAAGGCTCAAGCGTACATAATATACTCATTTAAAGCCTTAGAAGTTTTTATTCCCAGTAAGGTTTATCACCAAAATAATCACTAAAGTAATCGATAAAGGCCCTGACTTTAGGGGCTAATAATCGTGAGCTTGGATAAACCGCCCAGATGGCTGTTTCTGATATGAGAGGGTGCTCTGGCATGATATGTACCAGTTCACCGGATTGAATCTGTTTGTAGACGCTCCATTTAGAGCCAATCGTAATGCCGATACCGCTTATGCTTGCATCTCTCACCGCTTCGCCATTGTCCGTACGAAACTTACCTTTTACTTTAAAATTGATTGGACCTTTTGCTGTTTCAAAACTCCAATCTTCAAGGCCAATGAGAGAAATGCATTGGTGCTGATTAAGTTCTTCTGGGTTACTCGGTACACCATACTTTTTAATATAACCAGGCGAAGCGCATAGTATGCGTTTGTCATCAGCCAGCTTTTTAGCGATTAAACTTGAATCTTTGAGCTGCGAGATTCGAATGGCAATATCAAACCCTCCCTCAACGAGATCGACTATGGTATCTGAAAGTTTAAGGTCGATCTTAATCTCAGGGTAGCGTTCCATAAAGTCGGCTAAGGCAGGTAAAACATGCATTCGGCCAAAAGACGCGGGTGTTGAAATTCTCAGTGTGCCACTGGGAGTGCTTTTTCCTGCACCAACGGATGCTTGGGCTGCTTCAACACTGGCAATGACATCTTCAGCGTGAGGGAAAAAAGCGATCCCTTCTTCCGTTAATGAGACTTTACGCGTAGTACGGTGAATCAACCTTACCCCAAGGCCTGACTCAAGTTTATTGATGTGAGAGCTTGCTACTGCAGGAGATAAACCTAGCTCTTGTCCTGCTTGGCTAATGTTATGGGTTTGCGCAATTCGGACAAAAAGTCTTAAGTGATCAATATTCATGATTATCAATAAAAGCTATAAAGTGATTTCATATTTTGCCTAATTATCAACTTCAATGCTAGCTCATATAATCTCCTTATTAATTACTTCTGGCCCGAATCTGAGCCACTTAACTCGTTACTAGTTGTGTCATATCACGCTAGAAATACTCCATCTAAGGTGAACCTATGAAAGCAATGATCTTGAAAACTTACGGTGACAACAGTGTTTTTGAAAGCAATGAGCAAGTAAAACCTACCGTGACAGCGGGTAATTTACTTGTGAAAGTTGCAGCAAGCAGTGTGAATACGGTTGATACCATGATCAAGCTGATGGGGCCTGATTTACCTTTATCACCAGCGCTACCTGCGATACTAGGAATGGACTTCGCAGGTGTCGTTGAAGCTGTAGGTGAAGGTGTTGAAAATTTCCAAGTGGGTGATGAAGTATACGGTTGTGCTGGTGGTTTAGCTGATTTACAAGGTGCTTTGGCTGAGTTCATGCTTGCTGATGCAAATCTCGTTGCGCTTAAACCTAAAAACTTATCCATGCGTGAAGCTGCAGCTCTGCCTTTAGTCGGTATTACCGCTTATGAAGGCCTTATGCGTGCTCAAATTCAAGCCGGTCAAAAAGTGTTAGTTCATGGTGGTTCTGGTGGTGTAGGTCATGTTGCCTTGCAATTAGCCAACTACTTTGGCGCTGATGTTTATTCCACAGGCGGCGGTGATAACCAGTTAGGCTTGATTGAAAAACTAGGTGCAAAAGCGATTAACTACCAAACTGAATCCGTTGCTGACTATGTTGAGCAATATACTCAAGGAGCAGGTTTCGACATTGTTTATGATTCGGTTGGTGGTATGAATATGCTTAACTCTTTTGAAGCGGCTGCGTTAAATGGCCATGTGGCTTCAACCGTTTCTATGGTGGATTTAGACCTGACTCTTGCTCACTTTAAAGGCTTGTCATTACATGTTGTTTTTATGCTGATTCCTATGTTGCACAACTATAAGCGTCAGGATCATGCTGAGGTCTTATCTTCTTTAGCAAAAATTGTTGAAGAGGGTGGCTTAACACCTGTATTAGACGAAAATCGTTATGGCTTTGATCAAGTTAATGACGCTTATGCTCGCCTAACTAGTGGTGAAGGCATGGGTAAAGTGGTAGTTGAAATTGAGTAATCTTTGCTTTCTAATCGCGTGATTAACGTTTAAAAATTGAACCAGGTGTGTATAAATGGCAGATAATTAAATATCTGCCATTTTGTTTAAGGCTAAGTAAAAGTCTTATAAAACCCGTTTAACCTTGGTGTATTCCCCAGTGAAATTGATGGTCAAGCTAACTTGCTTGCCGGAGCGATTACGCCAGAACCAACCATGGTAGCCGTCAAATGCAGCTTGAATGCGGCCTTTATCCTCGGTAACACCTTTGCCTTTTGAGTAAGGGTGATAGCGTATCTTGTTTGAATCACCGTGGTTATCAAAATTGACTTTAGCATCGGCGCGCCAATCAAAATCAACATACAAACCTTTGGCTAACGCCACTTTTAACTCCGCAGCTTCGCCATTTTCTAACACTATAGTGAGAGTGTCTGACATAAGCGTTTTATCTTGTGTAGGCTGGCTCTGTGCTAATTGGTTTTTTGTTTCTTGGTTTAATGTTGAAGAATCTTGATTAACTAAGCTAGGTTTAGCTACTTCTTGTACTGACGCTGATTGGCTTATCAGTGTTTCTTGTTCATTTGAATTTTGCTCAATATTTTTCGCACTCATTTGAGCTTTCTGATCAAGCGCTACTTGTTCTTGGGCTAACGATTGTTTAATTTCCCCCATGTTTTGTAAACCAAGAAGTTTGCCTGTTCCGGTAATATCAATGGCAAATTCAGCCGGTAATACAACACATACTAAGATGACTATTGCCGATATAAATGCCGCTATTGTGGCTTTTATCAGAGATAAAATTGAAACCGTATCGTCGGTATTTTTTGCCTGTGTGAGAGTCATAATTTCCTCCTAGTTTAAGGTATAAGCGCTAAGTTGGTAGCCCATAAGGACAAAGCCAGATGTCATAAGAAGTGTGTTGCTAATGAAGGCCTGTTGCATGAATTTCGGGTGTTTTCGCCAGAAGCCCATAAAGATGAGTATGAGGGAAAGCGCCAGTAGTTGGCCGATTTCGACACCAATATTGAAAGCAATCAGGTTGGGTAAAAGCCCTTCTTCAGCAAGCTCAAACTCTTGAATTTTGGTGGCCAGACCAAAGCCGTGGAAGAGGCCAAATATCAGCGTGGCAAGCTTGGTATTAGGCTGAAAACCAAACCATTTTTTAAAGGCGTTTAAATTATCTAGCGCTTTATAAACCACTGAAAGGCCGATAATGGCATCAATCAAATAGGCATTGGCTGAGATATCGAAAAAGACACCAATTAGCAAAGTAGAAGAGTGGCCAATGGCAAAGATACTGACATACAGGCCGACATCTTTGAGTTTAAATAAAAAGAAAATAATGCCAAATAAGAAGAGCAGGTGATCATAGCCTGTCACCATGTGCTTGGCGCCAAGATAGATGAAAGGAATCAGGTTGATCCCTGAGATTTCTTGGATATAACCTTGATCCCCAAGTGTGACACCATGGGCATATGCCGTTTGGGCCAGACTGCTAATAAGCAGTAAGGCAAAAGCAGAGAGTAAAAATGTAAGTTTTTTGGGTAAAGGTATTGGCCTGAACCAACGGCCTTTTGTACTGAGTAATCGATTCAAGATGTTGCTCCTGTCGCAAGCTAAATGTGTTGCCGAGGATATTAGTGCTAACGCCTTCATCATTGAAATCGAACATATTTATAAAAAGTATCAGTGATACTAATTTATTGGTAATTAGTTCACTTTTGTATTTGGTGTTGAGTTTAACGCTGAGGTTTTAAGGCTTCGACTTTCGCTTGTACTAACGCCTTTACTTTCTCATCGAGCCAAACCAGTCTTGGGTGCGATGCATTCCGACTTAAACAAATCATATCCACGTCGAAGTCAGGAATATCGATTGGGGGTGGGCTCAGGCTAAGTTTATCTTGAATTAAGTCACTGCGCCCGACCATTTCTGCCACAACGGCCAGTTGCTTACGTCCAGAAAGCATACGTCTAACAGTGAAAAAGCGTGTGGTCCCTAAAACGACGTTACGTTTAACACCCATATTTTTTAAGGTGATATCCACCTTACTGGTTAGCTCTTCATTTGCTGTGACTATAATTTGTGGTGTTTCAAGGTAGGCATCTAGCGGAATCGGTATCTCAGTCTTAACTTGTTTATTATCAAAAATACACCAGTGCTTTTCTCGGTATAGAAAGGTTTTGCTGACGTTGTCAGGAAGCTGATTAAACACACCTATGCATAAATCTATCTCACCATTTTCTAGCATATTTAAGCTGTTTTGTGAGTCAGCAGGTTTAAATAAGACTTTGCTGTTGGGTGAGTTCTCTAGCAAGGTATCAAAAAGAGCAGGGCCAAATATTTGCTCGGCATAATCTGTGAGGCCTATTTTGTAGATGCCATCGTAACTGGCAAAGTCAAATTCACCTTGGGGTAAAACCTCATTCGTCATTATGCTTAATATGTGTGTGATATGAGGGGCGATTTCTTTTGCTCGAAAGCTTGGCACCATCTTGTGACCTTGACGTTCGAACAAGGGATCATTTAATAATTGCCTTAACCTTTTTAAGTTATAGCTGGTGGCGGGTTGGCCTAAATTAAGGTGTTTGGAGGCGCCAGATACGCTCTCGAATTGCATTAAAGCATTGAAAGTGAGTAATAGATTTAGGTCTACACCACGCCAATTTATCTCTTTCATCTAGGTTTCTCGCGATAAAAAACAAATTATCGAACAAACTAATAGTATTGATGAATATGTTCGATTTAATTGATCAAGTTGTAAGGAGTATATTTCAATGAAAATCACAATCCTAGTAACCCATTATGTTTTATGCCCTTTTTCCTCGCTCACCTTATCTTGGGCTACTTAGTGCTCAGATAGTCTCATTACTGGGAACTGGCATCACAAGTGTGTGCTTAGCTTTATTGGCTTATGACCTTGCTGGTAGTGATGCAGGGAGGGTGTTGAGCATTATTTTTGCAATTAAAATGCTCACCTATATCTTGTTATCTCCTGTGTTTGCTCAACTAGCTAAAGGGTTAGCGAAACGTCAGAGTCTTGTGTTACTGGATCTGATACGAGCAGGTTTCATTCTCTTTATTCCCTTTGTTACCCAGATCTGGCAAGTCTATGTCTTAATGTTTGTTATTCATGCCTGTTCGGCTTGGTTTACACCTCAATTTCAGAGCCTTTTAGCCGAAGTAAGTGACGATGAGGATGAATATTTAAAAGCCTTGAGTATTAGCCGTTTAGCCTTTGATCTAGAGCAGATGCTAAGCCCAATGATTACAGCCTTATTATTGTTAGTACTAAGTTTTCGTTATGTGTTTTTCTTTGATGCTTTTTCTTTTTTAGTGTCTGCAAGTTTGCTTTTATTTATCAGTATGCCTCGCAAGCAAAGGGTTGAACCTTTAACTGGTAGAGCAGATAAACAGGCTTTGGTGTCAGTAAATCTAAATCTTGAAAAGGACAAAAACGCTTCTTATAAGGGATTAACGTTAGGTTTAAAGAATTACTTGTCTAACCCCTCTTTAAGGGCGCTTTGGTTTGCCTATTTAACGGCGGCAAGTGCTTCTGCCATGGTGCTTGTGAACACAGTGGTTTATGTTCATGACATATTAAAAGGAGGTGAGAGTGAAACGGCAATGGCCATGATGGCTGTTGGTTTAGGCTCTATGTTTATTGCTTTAGGCTTGCCTCACTGGGTTAAAAAGTTCAGTTTTACTCGCTTTCATTGGCTAGGAATGCTGATCGTCTTTTGGGCTTTTTTTATTCCTGTAATAGCGGCTAACTGGCTAGGCTTTATTGTATTTTGTCTGGCAATGGGAATTGGCATGTCCTGTATTCAAACTACCGCTGGTTTAATCATAGTTAAAACCTGTCATGGGAAAGAAACAGCCCCTTACTTTGCGGCACACTTTTCTCTTACTCATTGTTGGTGGCTAATCACTTATTTAATCGCAGGTTTAAGTGTGCAATGGTTTGGTTTAGCAGCGGCTTATTATGTTATGGCTGGGCTAACTTTGTTGAGCATTACGGCATACTTTTGGGCGACAAGGCGTGTTAGTAGACCAGCATAAGAAACAGTGAAGCTAAGGGCGTTCCTGTTTCTCATGCTTTTGTCTTTTTAGGTTAGTTTACTCACTGGATAAGCCATTAAAGAGAGGTATTACTATGAGGCTTTACCAGTGTGTGAATAGCACTCATGACAGTTTCAATTTTTACTTTATCCAAAGCGTCTGGGTGTGGGTCTGAAAACCTTCCAATATCATTATCAAAATACTGGCCACTGGCTTGGCTAAACTCATCTGACAAGGCTGCTTTTATTAAGATGTTTGCCCCTATGCTTAGATCATTACCTGCAACACCAAAACCTTCTTTCACCATTTTACTCGCTAGCAAGGAGCCTGGGTTTACCGCGATAAAAGAAGGGCCTGTTTCTGCATGTTCGGCGGCTAAACCTTTAGACCAAATAGTTAGCGCCAGTTTGCTCTGTGCATAGGCTGCCATGTCATTGTGGTAACCTTTATTACCTAACAAGCCTTGAATATCAATGGGTGCTTGCGCTGCTGAAGAAAGATTTACAACTCGACTTTCCTTGTTAAAAAGTGGCATTAAACTTTGGCTTAAAAGGTAAGGCGCTAGCGTGTTTACAACAAAGCGTACATCTAACCCTGCTAGGGTTTGAGTTTTAGGTGCTTTTAAAATCCCTGCGTTATTAATTAAAACATCTATTTGAGTCTGTGTTCTAAACAGTTCTTGGGCAAGTTTTGTCACCTGTTCTAGGTTAGACAAGTCTGCAATATAGCCTTGGATTTGATTTTTATATTCAGCCAAGGATTCCATAACAGCATCAAGCTTGCTGGCATTACGGCCATGCAACAGAACCTTATGGCCTGATTCTACTAATTTACGGGCTGTCACTAGGCCGATACCATCAGTAGCACCTGTGATTAGTATTGTTTTGCTCATCTCATTTCTCCAAGGCTTAGCTTTATCATCAATCTTTTTAGATAGTATGACTTGTGCTCAATTTTTAGTGAGTTGGGGAGAGATCAAATACACAGTGGTATGCTTTCTTTAACGGTTAGCTTTCCACTTTTATCTAAAGGTGTTTGATCTCAAATCCATGGAATAGAGTATATTTTCACTTACTGCCTATGATAATAGGTATTCAGGGTGAATGACTTTATAGAAATTGTTGATAATTAGCTCAGCATGAGCTTTTATCACCTCTTATTATAAACGCTCAGATGCACTGGCCAGTAGAAGCTCATAGAGCTGTCTAGCTGCTGGGCCTGTTTTCTCTCCTTTGGGCAATGTGATATGTGTTGGTATCTGATAACTAGCGGAGTTATCTAGCTTAAGCTGTATTAATTTATTGTCTTGATTTGCTTGAATAAGGTGCTCTGGTAAGCGGCAAAATCCTACTCCCGCTTTTACTGCACTAAGGGCCTGCTCGAAATTATCAAGCGTCAGTCTCTGTTCTGCTTTAAGCCAGCCGACATTGATATCCTCTTGTTTGTTTTCTTGTTCGAATGCTGTGACATTCGCTTCAAATGCTGCATCACGAATTACTATTTGAGTGATAGTTTTAAGGTCCGAAAAAGAGAGCTTTTCTTTTTGAGCCAGGGGGTGGTGTGATGCAATTACCGCCAGCATCTTAGTATTTCCAAATATATCAGCCGGGTAGTCTGTAATTGGAATATTAATGATAGCTATATCGGCTTTTTGGGATAAAACGGCTTCTTGGGTGCCGGACAAGGTGGTTTCGACCAACTGAATAGAGGTTGTTGGGTTGTCCTGATAAAAACGAGCCAATACTGGATAGATCCAATTGGGGTCACATAAATGATCTATGGATAAGGTTATTTCTGTTTCAGTACCTGCTTGCAGCTGTTGGCTGATTATTTCTAATTGCTGTGCCTGTTCTATCATGGCATCAGCACGTCTTAAAATGGCTTTTCCTTCTTGGGTTAAATGGGTCTTTTTACCTTTAACCTCTACTAAGCTGAGACCTAATTGATCTTCTAATTTTTTGATGGCGTAAATCAGTGTAGTGTGACTTTTATTGAGTGACTCTGCAGCAGATTGAATGCTACCGCAGCGTTCAACGGCTTGAAGTGTCACCCATTGCTCTAAGGTGCTTTTCAATCTCATGTGTCTATTTTCTCTACAATAAGTGATTAAATTATGAACTTTTAAGTCTAATTGTTAAAGGTATTATCACCTTGTTGGCATTAACCCACTGACTTTTTAAACGAGTCTGTTGGTGTCAAAGCCTATTAATAATTCGTTTTGGAGAGATTTAGATGCAAAAATTATTACAAGTAGACTTTCAATTTAATGGTCCTTTTGGTGATGAAATGAGCGCAGTGCTAGAAGACATTGCACATTCAATTAACAATGAACCCGGCATGATTTGGAAAATTTGGACAGAGAGTGAAAAGAAAAAACTAGGGGGTGGGGTTTATCTTTTTAAAGATGAAACATCAGCTCAAAACTATCTAGAAATGCATTCGGCTCGATTAAGTGAAATGGGCATCACTGATATTCGAGGTGTTATTTTTGATATTAATGATAGTCTGACCCAAATAAACTCAGGGCCAACTCAATAACTTTAGGTCCCTACGATGAGAAAGAAAGAGCCAAATCTTTCTTTTTCATCGTCCTGCTTTTTAGGCTAATTCTTATACATTTTATTTACAGTCCAGTTTCTAGACGAATAACTAAGCCTGTTCTAGCTTTAATAAAAACCATTTGTTTAATGCCAATTAAACACTTTTTATTAACACAAGAGAGCAAACAAGATGTTAACTAAACACGTTTTATTTTCTGGATTACTGCTATTTGTTAGCAGCTTTTTAAATAGTATTTCTGCTCAAACCATAATAGGGATAGATATTCCTGGGTTACACAATAATGATGGACAGGGTATTTATGATGTTATGATTCGTGATGCAACCGGGCGAGATGTGCTCATCATGCCGCCAGCACGGGCAGTGAATGCTTATGATAGCTGCACGGATTGTTGTATCAGCCCGGCTAACAAGAACCCAGACTTTTATGAATATGGTGACGGACACATTGTCAGTATCCCTATGTTTACCGCACAAATCTTTATTTTCTCTAAACCGGGTGACGCTGCGATTAATGATGTTGCTTTATTAAAGGGGAAAAAAGTAGGGGCGAGAAAAGGCATGCCTTATGGTAATCATGTTGAGTCTTCAGGGGCTCGTTTTATGAAGGTTGATCAGCTGACGAAAAACATTAAAAAACTTGAGAGAGGCAGTTTAGATTATATGGTTGCTTATACTCCGGATATTTATGATGCTTTTTATTCAGCGGGTAAAGACCCATTTCCTCATACTAAAACCTCGCCTGTCGCGTCACATGAAGACAGCCTTTTATGTAAAGATACACCAGAAAACCAAGCTTTAATTAAGAAGCTAAATGACGCTATTTGAATCTAACTCCTTGGATAAGGGGCTGCCCTTATCCAAGACTATTATTTAAATAGGAAGCCTATCAATAAAAAATACGCACTAATATTGCTCTTTCATGCATTGATTTGGTGCTAAATATCTACTTATGTCTTTCTTATATACACTTTGTTACTTACTCCAATGATTAAAGATAGTGTCGTATATCTTTTATTTAGTGGAATGTTTTAACTAATTGTTAAATAAGAGTTAATTTATCTGTTGGCAAGTCTATTGCTTTGTTTCGTTTTGTATATAAAAACAAAATGGAGCACACATGGCACTTAAAAGTTCACTCATGTCCTTAACCCAAGCAGAAAAAAGCTGGCTTCCTTGGTTTGGTGACAATGGCAAACTTTCACTTTCTTGGTCCTGTTATTTGAATAAAGGGATTTATCCAGCCGTTGAACAGACCTTTGAAGGCATCGCCAATACTCGAGTAAAGTTATTAAATACTTGGGTGAACAGCCAATGGTCCCATCTTGATGTTTTATTAGAAATCTTTTCAGAATCCTACCCAGTCATTGATTTAAGCGTGTTAGAAGAAAGGCTAAAACTTGCCCGTGATGTGTCAGAGTATTTTGTGGTTGATAATCAAGGCAAGGTGATCAACTCCACTTACAAAGCTCATAAAAATCAACAAGATTTGAATGCGAATGCTTTATCTCAAGGGCTTACTGCACCATTTCTTCATGGCCCTTATATTGATCAGAATACCCTGAAAATAGGACCTACAAGTTCTAAGTTTCATGATGCTGTTACCTTAATGTTTTACTTGCCGATTAAGCGTGGTGATCAAGTACTAGGGGCCGTTTGTGCTCGTGTACCTAATGATGTGCTTGGGGATTTGATCCAAAGGGAAGCTGGGCATATTTATAAAGAATCGGGTGATAATTACTTATTCATGGTGGAAGCGAATTTTGATGCTGGCATTTTACCCGGTACTGCCTTATCTCGCTCACGTTTTGAAGATAATACTTTTAGCCATGGTGAAAATCTTAAGTCGGGTGTTACGACTGATTGGGGCGTCGTAAAGGTTAATCAACATACAGAATTTGAAATACGTTTTACTGATCCTGCGACGAAAGAGCTACACCCGGGCATTCGTGAAACCATCAAAAATGGGCAGAATCTCTTTGTCACTTATCCAGGTTATTCAGATTACAGACATATTCCTGTCATTGGTAAGGGGGTCACTTTTCAGCTAAAAGGTAGCCCTGATATTTGGGGCATGATGTGTGAAGGTGATTTGGAAGAAGTGTATCGTCGTCGTTCACTCAACCTACGCTTGATGAAAGGCTACGCAATTGCGGCCAGTATTCCACTTGCCCTGCAAATTGGCCTAACCTCATTTACCGATCTTTCCACTCTTTTGATTGCAGGCTTAACGGGTTCAAGCTTGATTTTAGCAGGTTATGTTTTCCATTTATTTGGCCCCAAAGATGTGAGTGAGCATTTAACTCAAATGACGAATGTCATACAGACAATCGCAGAAGGTGAGGGCAACTTAAAGCAAAGGCTAGAAGAGGAAGGCCTGAAAGCAGATGAAACGGGTGATATGGGCCGCTGGATGAATAGCTTCATTGATAATTTGGATAACACCATGGGGCAAGTTATCTCTGCCAGTGGCAATGTGAAGCGCTCAAACGAATTTATGATTCACACCAATGAGGAAGCCCGCCAAGCATCTGAATATCTAGAAACTACCGTAGAGTCCATGCTCAATGTATTCGAGAAGCAGATTGCCGAGGTGCAAGAGGCCTCTCATACAGCTCAAACCTTAAAGCAAACGATGGACACGGTTGTTGAAGAGGCTGAATCTCGTATCAATGCAGTTAAACAAAGTACCCAAGGGATAAGAGACGTGGTGCGTACGACAGCTGAATCGGTTAAATCTTTGGATGAAAGAACCAATGAAGTTGCCAGCATAATCGATACTATTACTGAGATAACTAATCAAACTAACTTACTGGCTTTAAATGCAGCGATAGAAGCGGCACGAGCTGGTGAGCATGGTCGTGGTTTTTCTGTGGTGGCTGATGAAGTGAGAAACCTTGCATCTCGTACAGCCAGTGCGGCAGAAGAAATACAAACCATGCTAGAAGGCATTCAAAAAGAGACGCAATCTGCGGTGAACTTTATGGAAAAAGAAGCGGAGAATGTTGATAAGAGCCTGTTAGTCAATGAGCAGGAGAATGATCAGAATAATCGCTTGTATGAACTGGTCGATAATATGTTCCAAGATATTCTTCAGCTTAACGTGAGCAATAAAGAAAATGCCAATACAGCACAAGAAATGGGAGCAGCAACCGAGCAAATGAAACGTTCTATTGCCGCTTTGCAAAGACGTTCTTCACGTGTGGGTCTATCCAGTATGAAATTAAACTCTTTGGTAGGTGAGTTCCAAGTATCACAAAAATAGAAGCCTAAAAAAGGGCGTACTAAAAACCTAAACGTTTTTATTAGAAAGGCCAGTTGTCACTCTAAGTGCAACTGGCTTTTTACTATTAATCAGAGTGCTTATTTGAGTAATTGATACTTGATGACTTTTTCAAATACCGTATCAGGATTGGTATGTTGATAAGGAAATGCTGTGCGGTTTGGGCTGTCAGGATAAAACTGAGGTTCTAGGCATATACCCGACTGGGGCTCAAACGAATCGCTTAGATAGTTACCTGTATAAACCTGAAGGCCTGGATAATTACTGGAAACAGCTAAGGATAGTGTATCGTCAGGGCTGGTTAGAATGGCTTGCTGCTCGCTTAAACTAGATGAGTGAATAAAGTTATGATCTAGTCTGTCTTTATCTTCAGGGGCTTCTAGCTGTCGCTTTTGTCTGTAATCAAGCTCAGTCTCTAATACAGAGGCAATTTCTCCTGTGGGAATCGCCATCGAATCTAGTTTAGTGTATTGCTCAGAGAAGACTTGTAATTTGTGGCCTTTATGCTGATTACCAAAACCTGCAAGATTAAAATAAGGGTGGCTAGTAGGGCCAATAATACTGGTTTTATCTGTTTGAGCTTGTATCTTGATCGTCAAACATGAGTCATCTGATAAGTGGTAGTTAACAGAAAATACACGATTACCTGGATAACCAGCGAGGCCGTCTTCCAGTTTACATTTTAAGGTAATACTGTTGCCGCTTTTCTCAACACCTGTCCAAATTTGATTACTTAAACTTTGACGACCTCCATGTAAATGATGAGGCGCTTGGTTTGGATCTAAGTCAATCCTAGTATCTAGAATCGAGGTTTCTGCATTACCGATTCTATTGGCATAAGGGCCCACAATTGCACCCATATAGAATGGGTCTTCAAGGTAGTCATCTAAATGCTCATAGCCCAAAATGATATTACGGCTTTCTTGATCAATTAGGGTGCTCCACTTCATGATGCGAGCGCCAAAATTGAGTATTTCTACCCAATCACCAATCTCATTCTTTAGTACAAATGACGTGATTTTCACTGCCTATCCTAATTTAAAGTTATGAAATGGTTATATGCTTATTATTTGGAACTGAGTTTCATATTTTTACTTTGTTAAGTCAATAGGCTTTCGTTACACAACGTTTTTTTTCGTTACGTGACAGTAGCTTATGTAAATTCATCTATTTGCTTAAAATAAAACACAGCAAGAAATATCAAAAAAACGCGCGGCTTAATCCCTATAGTTATCTTCATCGCCTAAGGGCCTCGTAACTCATTATAGAGAGAAGATTATTATGAAAATTACTAAGAAGATCGTGATTAACCAACCTGCTGATTTAGTGTGGAATTTTATTGCTTATGATTTTGACCAAGCACATTTATGGATGGGACCTATCCCGCATTCATATGCGATTGGTACTGGTAATAGTAAGCAAGGAGCACCAATGGAAGGGCGTATTTGTCACCTGAGTGATAAAGCTGATGGTGCTAAAGCTAAAGAGGTCATTACTGCCTTTGATGATGCTAATAAGAGTCTGACATTCGAGGTGACTTCTATCAATGTGCCTGCGATTATACCTATTAAGAAAAATGTAGTGTCCATGACGGTAAAATCCCTAGGTAGGAATCAATCGCAAGTAATTTGGGTATCTCGTCCTCAAATTAAAGCCTTTGCTTATCCTTTGTACCCTTTATTGAAATTAGGTGCTGGTGCGGCGTTTAAAGGCTTACTAAAAGATTTAAAAAACTATGCAGAAAATCACCTAACTCAGAGTTCAGCTGCTAGTAAGCTGAAAAGCGCGTAAGGGTATCAGTGATGGAAATACCTTTACCTGTCTTTTTATTGATTGAAGCGGTACCTGATCCAGAGCAAACTGAGGCGCTTAATCGTTATTTAGCAAAAGTGCCTACTGTGTTCCAAACTTATGGTGCCGTTACTGTTGCAAGTTATGATATTGCTTCGCAATTAAGATCAGCCAAAATGAATAACTCAGCTCAAGTACAGGGTGAACCCGTATCGAGAGGAATAGCAGTCATTTCGTTTCCTGATAGAGAGAGTATTTTGGCTTTATTTAATGCGCCTGCCTATCAGGCCTTGGTACCAGATAGGGATTTAGCCTTTAAACAAGTCGCCTTTTATATAGGTAGTGAGCCTTTATAATATGCGAATAGCAAATGAATAGGCGTCTGAATGACGCTCTAGGTTACAAATCAGGCCAGAGAAACCTAGCTTCAAACATTTTTTACAAGGAAATAAGATGCAACGTTTTTTTAAAAGTATTGAGTATATAGAGCAGCATTTGTTCGATAAGATTTCTGTACATGAAATTGCAGCTGCATCCTTTTATTCGACTTACCATTTTAGCCGTATCTTTAAAGCCTTGGTGGGAGATACGCCGAAAGAATATTTGCGCAAGCGCAGGTTAACAGTGGCTGCAACCAAGTTATTGCAGGATGATACAGGTATTTTAGAGCTTGCTCTTGAGTGTCAGTTTGATTCACAAGAGGCTTTTACACGTGCTTTTAAAAGCTTGTTTAATATTACGCCAGCCCAATATCGCAAACAAAATGATCCATTTCGTTTGCTTTATAAGGATCAGTTTAGCCCGCATATGCTGAGTTTCTTACAAAATGAAATCAGCATGGAGCCAGAAATTATCACTCGCCCTGCAATAAAACTGGTGGGTGTCGCACGACAATACGACAGTGCTGATTTAAGCTTGCCAAAATTATGGTCTGCGTTCGCACCTTATAGAGACAGTATTCCAAACCGATTAGGCACGGATAGTTTTGGTATTTATGAGTCGTATCAAGAACAAGAAGATGATGTGTCTTTTAGTTATATTTGCACAGTCGCCGTTGAAAACTTTGATGATATTCCAGAAGGAATGATAAGCAGAGAACTCCCTGAGCAAATGTATGCGAAATTTGTGCATAGGGGCTCGGTGGCAAACTTAGAGCAAACTCTAAAGTATATTTGGGGAAGCTGGTTACCTAAGTCTGATTATGATTATGTAGAAAAGCCAGACTTTGAGCTCTATGGTCAAGGCTTTAATATTGCAGACCCTAAAAGCGAACTGTATTTACATATCCCAGTAAAGAGGAAGTCAGCTTAATTTACTAATATAGATAGCTTGATTTAGCCAATTCAACTCTGTGATTTGGCTAGGGAGCCTGCGAATAAGTCCTCCCGCCTCAGCGTGTGGATAAAAGCCGCTAGATTTATGGCGAGGAGCGTAACTTAATAGTGATTCTATTGATAAGGTCCTCAACATAGATATAGGGCTTTTAGACCACGCCCTTCGGGTCTTTGAAGAATACCTAAACGGCATTTCAGAAAAAAGTAACACCTTGTGTGATACTTTTTCCCATATGCCTTAGAAGAGCAGACTGAGAAGAGGTGACTTAATTGCAGGTTCCCTAACTCTTGAGATAGCATATTCTGTAATATGATTTTACTAGGGAACCTAGGCTTATAGCATGTCTCGAACTCAAGCAAACAAACACGCTGCTATTCCATATGTGCATTTTAATAATGCCGATCAAGTTGATACAGGGTTAGATATTGTTGAGCTAAGTTCTCTTTATCAAAAAGAGAGCTTAGATCATTCTCCTTTTTTACCTCATAGGGTCGATTTTCACTGTCTTCTTTATATTGAAAAAGGTCATTGCCAACATTTCATCGACTTTAATCATTACCCTCTAGATGCGCATACCTGTGTTTTTATTAATCGTCATCAGGTACATGCCTTTGACTTAAATAGCCGTCCTGAAGGTAAGCTCTTGCTCATTACAGAAGACTTTATTGAAAAGGCGAGAACGAATATTCGTACCCATTTGTTTGCCCCAATGCATTACTTTCAGGCCTCATCTCCTGTGATAAAGCTAGATGCAGATGTGAAGCAAAGCTTTGAAGCGCTATTGGGGGAGTTATTAAAGGAGCATAAAGAGGATAAGTGTGATCCTCTCATGTTACAGCTGTTATTCTCTAGTATCCTATTAAAACTTGATAAACACAGAGATCATGGGGTTTCGAATTTACTCAGTGCAAGGCAAGTGGAGCAGTTTAGTGAATTTATGGGGTTATTGACTCGCCATTGTCGCACCATCAAAAGCGCTGCAGAATATGCCAATATGATGAGCATGAGTTATAAATCGTTAAATTTATTATGTAAGCTGGTGGCAAAAAAAACCACTAAACACCTGATAGATGAAGAGGTGATACTACAAGCTAAAAGAGAGCTTGCTATTAGCCAGTGTCAAATCCAAATCTTGGCATTTGAATTAGGCTTTGATGAACTTAGTAACTTTGTGAAGTACTTTAAGAAGCACACTGGGTTCACTCCTGCAAAATTTAGAAATTGCTTATCAAGTTAAAACACTTTCACTTTGATCTGATAAAAAAGGTACGATATTTACCTTTTTTAAGTCATCTTTAACCTGCCTCTAAATCCTCCTTAAACATACTATGACCGAAACTTAACTCAGAGGTCATTATGAACAAATTACTTCCTATCGCAGCGATATCTGCCAGTGTTTTATTAACCGCTTGTGGCGGTAATACTAAAGATAATGCAGAAGTGCAGCTTATCAACCAAGAAAAAGCCGTAGCTTTAATTACTAGCTTTGAAACAAAAGACAAAGCTGCTTTAGCCTATATCGATTCTGATAAATATGTGCAGCATAACCTAATGGCTGCAGATGGTATTGAAGGCTTTAAACACTTCTTATCTATCTTGCCTAAAACGGATGTGAAAGCAGATGTGATAAGAGCTTATAGCGATGGTGATTATGTCTTTACTCACACAGATTACAATCTATTTGAGCCAGAGGTTGGTTTTGATATTTTCCGTTTTGAAGATGGCAAAATGGTTGAGCATTGGGATAACTTGCAGCCAACAGCAACCTCACCTAATCCAAGTGGCCGCACACAGCTAGATGGTGCAACTAAAGCAGTTGATCTAGATAAAACTGAAGCCAACAAAGCTCTAGTGGCTGATTTTGTTGAGACTATCTTGATGAAGGGCGAGTTTGATAAAGTCGGTAACTTCTTCGAAGGAGATTACTACTTACAGCATAATACTCAGGTTGCGGATGGCCTGTCAGGCTTAAGCAAAGCATTGGCTTATATGGCATCTCAAGGCATTGAAATGGTATATAACAAAAATCACCTAGTATTGGGACAAGGTAACTTTGTATTGTCAGTAAGTGAAGGGACTTTTGCGGGTAAAGATACCTCCTTTTATGATCTTTTCCGTGTTGAAAACGGCAAGATTGTAGAGCATTGGGATGTTATCGAAACCATTTTACCAGAAGCTAAAAGACAAAACGCGAACGGTAAATTCTAAGAGAGTTTAAGTGGGTTTGATGTCACTATCAAACCAACAATAGAAAGCGGATAGGGTGTATTTTTCTAATCGAAAACCTATCCGCTTTTTGCTTAGTTACTTTCCAAAATACTCTTCAAATTAAGTACTGCTTTTTGTGCTCTTACTGTTAAGTCAGCTTTTAATGGCGTCAAAAAAGCATCGTCTTTTGCAATTGTGGTTTCTCGACTGGCATAAGCAAGATGGAAGAGGGTTTCTTGTTCTGCTAACCGTTCGAATGACATGGCCATTTGTGGCAAAAAACCGGCTAGATCCCCCTGAGTGACGAATAAGTTAGGTTGAGAGCATTCATGAACTTGAATGGTAAGCATGGCTTGTTGGCCATTAATTAGCAGTGTTTCTTGATAGGTTTTACCTAATTCGAATTGGCCTAAATTATTAGCCGATTTAATATCAATCACACCTTCAAACCAATTTGCATAATTCTCAAGATTTGTTGCATAAGCAAATACAGTATCAATGTCTTGTTCTATGGATAAGGACACGTTAGTTAATGGAATCATGGTATTTCCTCTAAATTTGACGTGGAACGTTTAGGTCTGAGTGAGTTTAAAGAAGCATAGAAATACTTAAAGGAACTAAAAGTTAAGGCTTGATTAACTTTTTGGAATGCAGCTTGAGGGCTAATAGCGTTAAAATTAGCTAAATCTTAGGGAGAAGTAGAATGTCAAAGCTTATGCATTATCAGGTGTTTATTGCCATTGTTGAGCTGGGGAGTATTGCAAAAGCCGCTTTGCATTTAAATATTACGCCTGCTGCTGTGAGTAAACAGCTCGCTAATTTTGAGCAGAATCTAGGTGTTAAACTCTTTAACCGTAGCCATAAAAAGCTTGAAATTACCTCTTCTGGAGAGCGCTTCTATCCCGCTTGTAAACAGATTATGTTGGACATTCTGACGGCAGAGTCCTTGCTCTACCAAGAGAACCAAGAAATTCAAGGAAAGTTAGCCATTAGCTTGCCAAAGGTATTGGCTAGAGGCCCAGTAATTCCTATCATTGCGGACTTTATTAAGCAGCATCCTAAGTTAACCTTAGACCTAAGTTTCAGTGATGATCTGGTCGATCTTCATCAGGATAAAATCGATTTTGCTTTTCGACTAGGAAAGCTTACTGATAGTAGCAGTGTCATTGCGACGCCATTAATTAAAACCCAATTGCTTGCCTGTGTGACACCCAGTTACTTAGAACAGTTTGGTAAACCTGAAAGCCTTTCTAACTTAGCTAATCACCGTTTAATTCTTATGTCACCTCTTCATGGGTCACACGCTTTAAAGCTTTTTTTCCAGAAGCAAAATATCAAACCAGACCTTTTGCCACTTCACAGAAGTGATGATATTGAAGGTATCTATCAAAGCGTAAAGGCCAATTTAGGGATAGGTTTGTTACTCGATCTTTCCATACAGGCGGATTTAGATGCCGGTGAGCTTGTGCCTATTTTTCCTGAATTAAAGCCAGAACTACCACAAAAAAACTTGTATCTCATCTTTAAAAAAGATCAACAATCCACGCTGAAGCAAACAGCGTTTAAGGCGCATGTTAGATCTAGGCTAGAAAAAATAGGTTAGTTTCATTATTTGATACACATTATTTTAAATTAAGAAATAGTGTGTACTTATGTAATTTTGATATTGTTCTAATTAGATTTTTATATAGTTTGTAAATCAAGAGTGTCAGTTTTGTGCCAGCTTGTTAACTTTTGTTTGTGAAATTCATTGATAATTCATTTTATATGAGTATTCTGGTTGCTGATTTTTTTATGAAAACTGACATATATCAAGTGTATTGTTTTTTAAGGAAGGCTTTTTATACATGGGTCTGATGTCATTTTTAAAAAAATTAAGCGATGCATTTTCCTTGCATCTGCTTTATCGATATTAAAATAGGGTTAAGTGTACGATGAAATTGAAAAACAAAATTATGCTCGCGTTTCTAGCAATTGGACTGCTTCCTCTGGCTTTTTTTGGTTACCTGTCACTCCACTTAGCAACTGTGTCGTTAGAAGAAGAAGCCTTTAAAAAACTAGAGGCAGTGCGTGAGATTAAAGAAACTCAAATAGAAGAATACTTTGAACAAAGAGAAGCTGACATTGTCATGCTTGAGCATGCGGTTGAAAGCCTAATCTTTAAAGATACTCATTCAAAAGCGGATGAAATCAAAGCGGCTGAAGCAAACCAAGGGTATTTTGATCACTTTATTAAAGCCTATGGTTACGATGATTTGCTTTTAATTAAGCCTGATGGAGATGTTTTTTACAGTGTTGAAAAGCTGAGCGACTATCAGACTAACCTAATTACTGGGCCATTTAGCCGTACTGGTCTTGGTCGTATTTTTAGTAAAACCTTGCCAGAAACTAAGCATAACGTGACTCATATTGAGGACTTTTCGCCATACCCTGCCAATAACAACAAGCCAGAAGCCTTTATTTCTGCGCCTATCTTGGTACATGGCAAACTTGATAGTGTTTTAGTGTTAAAACTTTCTATTGATCATATTAATGAGTTGATGCAACAAAGAGGCGGCATGGGTGAGACCGGTGAAAGCTATCTAGTTGGCTCGGACCATAAGATGCGCTCTGACTCTTTTTTAGACCCAATTAACCATACGGTTGCAGCCAGTTTTGCAGGGACAGTGGCGAAAAATGGTGTTAACTCAGATGCAGTCAATGCCGCGCTTGCCGGTGAAACAGATAGCAAAATTGTGATTGATTACAACGGCAATCCAGTTTTATCAGCCTATGCTCCTTTAAAGCTTAATGATTTAAAGTGGGTGTTGTTAGCTGAAATTGATGAAGCTGAAGCTTTGATTCCTGTGGTTGAACTAAGAAACATCATGTTGATTGTTATCGCTATTACAGCCTTGATTGTCGTCTTTATTGCCATGAATATGGCTCGCTCAATTACACGTCCTATCGGTGGTGAGCCAGATAAGATAAGCAAGATAGCGCACCTTATTTCTGAGGGTAACCTGACATCAAAGTTCGATCAGGCTACACAGCATTCGGGTATTTATGGCTCAATGCAAAAAATGAATAAACAGCTTAACATGATGATAGGCAACATTAATCAGATGTCTCACTCTTTAGCATCCGGTGCGAGCCAGAGTAGTGTGGCTTCAGAGCAGGTGAATGTGTCTTTGTTAGAGCAGCAGGCAAGTATTGAAAGTGTATCGACTGCCATGAACGAAATGTCTGTCACTATTCAAGATGTTTCATCCAACGCACAGCATGTTGCTGAGTCTAGCTTGTCAGCGAAAAATGCTTCTGCTCAAGCTAAGAATCAAGTAACAAAAACAATTGATACCATCGCTAGCTTATCTAGCGAACTAGGTAATGCAAAAGCCTCGATTCAAACAGTAGACAGTAAATCCCAAGAGATTGGTGCGATTCTGGAAGTAATACGTGGTATTGCTGATCAGACTAACTTACTGGCTTTAAATGCTGCGATTGAAGCGGCACGAGCAGGCGATCAAGGTCGCGGTTTCTCAGTTGTTGCAGATGAAGTAAGACAGTTAGCGCAAAAAACACAGCTATCGACTTCTGACATTGAAAACATGATTAACCTGCTTCAAGAAGATGTGAAACAGGTGGTTAATGTGATTAATCGCAGTAATGATATTGCTGAAAGGTCTGTGGCTGAAACACAAGAAACAGAAGCGTCGATTAACCTTTCTTTCAAGGAAGCTGAAGTGATTAGCCTAGATGCTAGCCAAATTGCAACCGCTGCCATGCAGCAGTCGGCCGCTTCCGAAGAGATTAATCAGGCACTTGTCACCATTAATGAAGCCGCGAAGCAAAACTCAATGGGCATGGGTGAAATCTCTGAATCTAGCTCGCATATCAGCTCTCAAAGTAAGAAGCTAAAAGCCTTGAGCGACGAGTTTGAAATCGCCTAGAGTCTTTACTGAAAGCATGTTTTTGGTACAAACCTAAGAATTCGCCAGATAAAGAAAGTAATTAAAAGCCCATATCTTAAAAGTAATTAAAAGCCCATATCTTAAATAAGAGGTGGGCTTTTTTATAAGTAATTAATGGTATTAGGTTTTGTCCTAAACGTTTAAAATATGCGATGTTAAGTTGCGTTATAAAACAAACCAAAGGAAAGGTAAAAATGATTATTTTACACCACTTAGAATACTCTCAATCGTTTCGTATCCTCTGGTTGCTAGAAGAGTTGAAAGTTGAATATGGCCTAGAAAAGTATAATAGAGATCCCGTGACGCACCTTGCGCCAGCAGAATATAAAGCGATTTCTCCTATGGGCACAGCACCTGTGATTACCCATGGCGATAGAGCCATATCCGAAACAGCCGCTATCATGGACTACATAATCGACTTGTATCCTGATGAATTTTTAAGGCCAGAAGTTGGCTCTCCAGATAGAGCAAGGCATCTGTTTTGGTTCCATGCGGCTCAAGGCTCCATCATGCCGCTTATGTTGATGGAAAGTATCTTCCATATCATTCAAAAACGTGTGCCTGGTATTTTAAGATTAGTGATAAAACCAGTGCTAGCAAAAGCATCAGCAGGTTTTACCAAAGCACGCATGGTAAAGCTGCTTGAACAAGCCGAAGTTGATCTTGCGACTGCCCAGTGGTTCGGTGGGAAAGACCTCACCTTAGCCGATATTTTATTAAGCTACCCACTCGAATCTGCCCATAAACGTGGCTTTATCACAGACGATTATCCGCTTACTCTTGCTTGGTTAAAACGCATTCAAGAAAGGCCTGCCTTTATCCGTGCTAAGCGAGAAGATGGTCGCGATTCAATGGTGTTACCTTTATAAGCTGCGACTTTATAACTAGATAAACCACTGTAATTACTGATTTTCAGGTTTGATAACCTACAAAGAACACAGGGTGGAAAGACTTTATGAAAGATGTAAAAGGTGTATTCCGTAATCTTGAGAAGATGCTGCAACAGGCAAGCTGGTTTGATGATGAATGGGAAATTTACAATCGAGGGAGCTACCTGCAACTTTATAAAAACAATTGGTTTAATCATAACCAAGGTGGCATTCACTTTGAGACATTTATCGAAGCGCCACAAATCAAACAAAAGTCATTCCCTGTGTGCATGCATGTCGAGGAAGATTGTCCCAATCAATCTGAATTCATTCGTGAGTTTATGGCACTTGAAGGTGATCGAATAAAGGGTTGGAAAGGCTATAAAACCTTAGAAAATAACTATGATATTTGCAGGCGCACAATGCCGCTAAACTTTAAAAATTTAGAGCAGAAGTTATTTGAAGAATTTAACCGTCTGCGAGTGCTTGAAGCCAGTGTCGAAAAAGTACTACTTAAACTTTAAGCTAGGGAACCTGCGAATAAGTTGAGGCAAAAAAAAATGAAAATACAAAAGAGCCCTTGTATTGATGTGTGTGATTTTTCTGGCCCTAAAGGCTGGTGTTTAGGCTGTGGGAGGACACGGCCAGAATGCCAGAAGTGGAAATCAATGAAGCCTTATCACATGAATATTCTTCAAAAAGAGCTCAAAAAGAGAATGTCACAGATACAGAACCACTCGAATAGAGAGTCAAATAAATAAGCCGAAAAACCAGAGTTTAAAGTTTAGAATTTAAAGCCTTAACCTCTCATCATCTGTAATTCGTTTAAACCAATTGTACATAGGGGTTGTCCCAGCATTATCGACGTTGGGGGCCGCTCTGCCATGGTTTATATCCTCTAAACTAAGGGTTCTCATTTCCACACTATATCGCGCTGCATCTGTTGTATTCGGTACGCTGGCATGTAATTGAGCGCTGGCAAAATTGAGAACATCCCCAGGTTCGATTACCAGTTTAATTATCTGACTTTCATCCACGGCTTCTTTTGCCATTGGCGCAATAGGGTAGCCCACTTCATCTTGTTTTAAGGTTTGCTTGCGTTTAGCGAGATAGTCTTCGAAGGACCAAGTATCCGTATTATTTGCCAAAGGCGTTGTCCAATATTCAGGGAAGAAGGCAATAGTTCTTTCTTGAGTAAGAGGGTATAAAGGTGCCCACCAATTTTGTTGGCTATCTAAGTTACTGCCCCAAGTATCTCTATGGTGAGCAATGGAAGATCTGTGGGTACCATTTTTTTCATGGTTAGCAGGAACCACTCTTAAAGGGAAATGATCGTAATAGGCGGATCCTGTATCAAGGCCACATTCCTCAAGCACTTGGAAAAAGAGTTGCCTCACGTCTTTATCTTGCTTGAATTTAGCCTGTACTTGGGCTGTTATCCTGATGAATTCAGCTTGCCCTAATGCTTGTTGTGCAAACATGGGATCTAAGCCGGATAGGGCGTGTTCGAGTTGTTGCTGACAAACCTTGATTAACTCAAGCATGGCAGGGCGCTGTTTAAATACCAACAAATTGCCTGCAAACAAAAGCTCGGCTCTGTCTTTATCATTGAGTGCCTGATCGAGCGTTAGAATATCCATTTTTCGTTCCATTTTCTGTTCTGTCTCCTATTCTATTGTTCGGCTGAATTGCGGACTCATCATCAAGATAAATTAATTCCAAGCTTATAGGGTGCGTAACTTAATTGCAGCTTCTTAAGATTAATATGAATAAGGTATCAATATTGTTGATCATTTAGACAAGTTAATGCATAGTTTTATCGCTTGAAGGGTGTGGGACACAAAAAATTCTTTCTATTGAGTGATAAGATCAATTTATCTGAGAGTAAAAGCACTTACTTACTAAATAATTGATTTTTTGGGATTTCCTTCAAGTTTTCCAATCTTTAACTGCCGCCTCAAACTCTTTATGAGGCTGACAATTTACAGATTAATAATAAAAAGTAGAAAGACGATCGGACCGATGACTGTTTTTATAAATCGGAACTAACACGAATTTTTAAACATCAATAATCATAAAGGAAATTTCTATGTTTAGAAAAACCTTAGTAGCAGCGGCCACAGCGTCTATTTTTCTGACTGGCTGTCAATCAATCTCGACTTCCTCTGTGGCGACACAACCTCTAGAACTAAAAATTGTTCATGTAAACGACCATCACTCTCACCTAAGTGCTGATAAAGGTGTAGATATGAAGTTGGGTGGCGAGAAAACGCGTGTCGCAGTGGGTGGATTCCCTTCTGTTGTCACCAAAATTAATGAGCTAACAAACACCAGCGAGCCTTTTGTAAAAGTACACGCGGGTGATGCTATCACAGGTGATCTTTTCTATACCTTGTTTAAGGGTGAAGCAGACGCTGCATTAATGAACGAAGCTTGTTTTGATATCTTTACCTTAGGTAACCACGAGTTTGATGCGGGCGATGCTGGCTTGGTTAAATTCCTAGATTGGTTAAAGTCTGATCCTGGCTGTAGCACAGATGTCATCTCTGCCAATGTTCAACCAGAAGTAGGTGTATCTCCATTAACGTTAAATAGTGCAGAAGACTATTTCACGCCTTATACAATCAAAGAATATAATGGTGAAAAAGTGGGTTTCATTGGTATTGATATTGCCAAGAAAACCAAAAACTCGTCTAGTCCAGATGAGACAACCATTTTCTTAGATGAAGCAAAAACAGCTCAGAAGTACATAGATAAACTGCAAGGTATGGGCATCAATAAAATTGTTCTTGTGACCCATTACCAATATCAAAATGACGTAAAACTAGCCGCTAAATTAAAAGGCGCAGACGTTATTATTGGCGGTGACTCACATACACTATTAGGTGACTTTAAGTCAGTTGGTCTTGATTCAGCTGGGCCTTACCCAACTCAATTAACCGATGCAGCAGGTAACCCTGTATGTGTTGCTCAAGCATGGCAATATTCTGCAGTCGTTGGTGAGCTAAACGTTGCATGGGATGAGAACGGCGTTGTGACTAGCTGTTCTGGTACGCCACACTTGTTATTGGCTGATAGCTTTAAACGTAAAAACTCTGATGGAAAGCGTGTTGAGTTAACAGGTGAAGCACGTCAAGCCGTTTACGCAGATATCGAAGCGAATAATGCTGTATCTATTGTCGAAGCTGATGCCGCGGCAGCTGCAACGTTGGCGACATTCTCTTCACAAGTTGATGCAATGAAAGGCCAAGTAATTGGTAAATCGGCATCAAACCTATGTTTAGAGCGTATTCCTGGTCAAGGTCGTTCTAAGCTGTGTGATCGCGCTATGACAGCAAGCCATGGTGCTGATATTTCAAACATTGTTGCCAAAGCCTTCCGTGATATGAGTAAAACCTCTGATATTGCGATTCAAAACGGTGGTGGTGTACGTGTTGATATCGCTGAAGGTGAGCTAACCATTGGTGATGCTTACACACTACTGCCTTTCTCAAACACCATTGTTGAATTGGATATGACAGGTAATGAACTGAAAACCGTTCTAGAAGAAGCCTTGGATTATGCAATCAGCGAAGGCGGTTCATCAGGTGCTTACCCTTATGCCTCTGGTATGCGTTGGAAAGTCGATGCGTCTCAGCCTAAAGGCGAGCGTTTCTCTGAATTAGAAGTAATGCGTAAAGGCGAAAGCTGGACGGCTCTTGATCTAAACGCTTCTTATAAAGTCGCTACCAATGACTATATCGCAGGCGGAAAAGACGGCTACAAAACCTTTGGTAAAGTCGTTAAAGAAGGCCGTGTAGTCGACACCTACCTAGATTATGCTCAAAGCTTTGTTGATTACGTAATCAAAGTCGGCACAATCGAAAAACTGCCGCTAGATGAGTACTCAACCCAAGTTTATATTAATAAAAAGGGTGTACAGCAATAATCACTCGATTAAATAAATATGAATTTTATTGAATCTGAGTACGAAGCGGGGGAGTAGAAATACTTCCCCGTTTTTTTGTGCGATTCAAAAAACTTTAACCAGATCAGTACTGATTAAACTTTCTAAAAGATAAAGAACTTCTCTCTCTACTCGTTCCAATGGTCCACCATTGGAATGCATACCTGTCAGCTCTGCTGGCATTAAGGCTCAGTTGCCTGAAAAGGAAAGCGCTTCAAAGAGCATCCTCAAATTAGCCATCGACCTCTACTACCACTCGTTCCAATGGTCAGCCGTTGGAATGTATACCTGCCAGCTCTGCTGGTGTTGGGCTTTAGATGTTTCGAAAAAGGGAGGATAAAAGTGAGAAGTACTCACTTTAAGAACAATGACTTATGGGTTAGAAGAGTTAGAAATTATAAGTCGAAGAGAGTAAAATCTTTGTTTTTGAAGAGTCTGATATAAGCCGAATGGATTTTAGAATAGGTTTTATATAGCTCAAGGTAGAAGGGCATTAACTGAATGAAGAATGATGGTGTGTTACATAAGCAACTTATATTTAAATTGATTTGTATTTTTACCTTATTACTAACAATACTATCATTCACTTTCATTTGTTATCAATTAGAATTGAAATTGACATTAGACGACCTGAATTCATATTCTAATATAGGTAATGTTATTTATATTCCTAAACTTATAGCTTCGAGCGGCTTTGCTATACTCGCATTTTATGCATTATGGTTTCGGATAAATCAAACATCTATTCAGATTAAAATTCAAGAAGAGCAGATCGAAGAATTAAAAAGACATAAAAAGTCAGATCAAATAATAGATGAAATGAATAAGATTTCTGATCGTATATTAGAATTTTCGCATAAGATTGAGAAGCCTACAGATTCTATGATTAAAAAAATAATGACTAATTCAGCTATAGGGTTTGGGGTTAATAAATGTCGTTATGAAAACAATCACTCTGCAAAAATTACAGAAATCGAATTTTCAAATGGGCGCAAAAAAAATATTGAATGGACTGGCGGAACTATTCAGAATCTTAATGCTTTTTTGACCATGACGAAAAAAGAAAACCCGAAATTAAGTTATGTTGAATTGTATAGAAATTATGATGAAAGTTATAAAAGTAATCATCATACAATTTCTTCTCAATTAAAGATGTTAATTGTTGTTGCTATTGATTTGATTGAAATAGACAGTGCTCACTCTAGTTATATTAGAAACGTACTTTCCCTTCACTTTAATGTTGCTTTAATTCTTGAGAAAGTAGGTCTTATGGAACCCCACTACATTTCTTTTGTTCATACATTACAGAGTTTAGAACGTCCCAAAAAATCTATTAATATAAATTTTAAGAAAATATATTTGCGAGAAATGAAAGACGATGGGTTGATTAATTTTGAAGTCAGCGTGGATGATTTAGAATTGAAATTTATTGAGGGTTTTCACGATTGTGAAATTAAAGTACATGAAAAGACATATCATAGATTAAATGGGGAATACAAAGATGTTACGGAGCAGAGTGAATAACCTAATTTTCTTTGATCGTAATATAGTTTATTAGCATTATAAATATCAGTAGAAAATTAAGCTAAACCTATGAGGATTTTAAAGGATTCTTTTGGAACAAAAACTCACTTTTAGGACATATTATAAATGAGAAAGCCAAGACTTTTTATAGCGTCATCTGTTGAGAACGTAGCTATTGCAGAAGCAATCAATGTAAACCTTGATCATGACTTAGAGGTCACTATATGGAAAAATGGAACATTCAAATTATCTTCAACTACCATCGATGATTTGGTAGAAAAATCATCGACAGTTGATTTTGCTCTTTTTATTTTTGCAGCTGACGATATTGCAACTATTAGAAATAGTAAACAGCATGTAGTAAGGGATAATGTGGTTTTTGAAATGGGTTTATTTGTAGGTGCAATAGGAAAAGAGCGATCTTTCATCTTGAAACCACGAGATGAAGTTATTCATTTACCAACGGATTTACTTGGAGTAACCCCTGCAGACTATGACTCAAAAAGATCAGATGAAGACCTTGTTTCAGCTACGAATAGAGCTTGTGCTCTTATAAAATCCGAAGTAAAACGAATTGGAATTATTAATCACGCTAGCCTTTCTGAAACTAAGCGTATTATTGCTAACCCCGTTGAATACAAGCTTACAGCAGCAGACTTTCACTTCCTTGCAGCTTGTTTAGGTAGTCATACGAATGAGCCAGGAGGTATGCAGTTTTATCAGATATCTAATAGTCTTAGAACTTATAATGATTCACTATTACAGATATCTTCTATAAAACTTGAAAGAATGGGGATGCTTGAAAAAACCATTATTACAAGTGAGGAGTATGAAAATGATTATTTTTCTTACAAAATTACAGAATATGGAATTGACACTTTATTAAAGAATGAAAAAAAAATACAACCTAGTTCGAGTAATAATAAACTGTTTTCGAGTTCAGTTGATTTCGATGATGATATACCTTTTTAGGGAAGGGTTTTCTAATGTTGCAGATAACGAGTTGAAATGATTTTTTATTTCTTTATCAAATAAATGCCTTCATTGATCTAAGATAGTTACTTATATTAGAAAAGTTTAATTTTGCAATTTTTGCTCACTTTTAAGCTCAGCCAAAAAAGAACGCATTGTGTTTGAGGGCTATGGTTTTATTATTAGTGTGAACATCTATATTATAACATAGTCTTATTCCTCTAGTTCTCACCCCCATCCTCATTCTTTTCTTAATTGTTTAGCGCCTTCACCCTTTTAATCCTAATCGGCCAGCACCATATCTTTCCTATTCAAACATTATTCTTTTAGCCTGATTTAAGGTCATGGCTGACATCAAAGAAGGCGCTTATGATTCCTTATTCAGTATTGGATCTTTCTCCTATCGTGGAAGGTTCTAACGCGGCGGTGTCGCTGCAAAACTCATTAAAATTAGCACAGCACACAGAGCAATTGGGCTTTGAGCGCTTTTGGGTGGCTGAGCATCACAGTATGCCGGGCATTGCCAGTGCGGCCACGTCGATTGTGGTAGGGCATATCGCCTCTGGTACGCAAAAAATACGAGTAGGGGCGGGTGGTGTTATGTTGCCTAACCATTCACCTCTTGTGATTGCTGAGCAATATGGCACCTTAGACAGTTTGTACCCAAATCGGATTGATTTAGGTGTTGGCCGAGCGCCTGGATCTGATGGAATAACGACTAAAGCCCTAAGACGAGACTTTGCAAACCAAGATAGATTCCCAGAAGACCTTGCTGAGTTACAAGCCTATTTAAGCGACTACGACCCTTTGCAAAAGCATGTACGTGCTATACCCGGTGAAGGGACGAATGTGCCGATTTGGATATTAGGCTCTAGCCTTTATGGTGCGCATTTAGCAGCAGAACTTGGTTTACCATATGTGTTTGCCTCGCATTTTGCCCCTGATGCTTTAGGGCAAGCAGCTAAAGTGTATCGTCATAAATTCAAACCCTCTAACGTGCTAGATAAACCTTACTTTATGTTTGCAGTTAATGTATTTGCAGCAGACTCTCAGGCCGAAGCCGATTATCTTATGTCATCTCACCAACGGGGCTTTGCTAACTTGATTTTGGGTAAGCCTGGCTTATTACCTCAACCAGTTGAAAATATCGAACAGCATGTGGATGGGTTAACATTAGCGAGAGTGAATTCGGCATTAAGTTGCACCGCTTCGGGTACTTTAGATAAGGTGAGGGCACAACTTGCAGGTTTGATTGATCAATATCAGCCGGATGAGATTATGATAAACGGACCTATTTTTGATCAGGAAGCGCGGCTTAAATCCTTTAGTTTAGCGGCAGAGGCCATTCAGGCTATTCGTTAACTTAAATGTCAAAGAAGGTTATTTAGGAGAATCATATCTATACATTTATCTAGAATAGAGTGGATGAAGGTGGTGCAAATATGGCCACTTATTCGCTGTATGAGATGGTGATAAATGAGCAGATAGTTGATCAAGAAGCGAGACTTAAATCTTTTAGTTTAGCTTCACAAGCAATTCTAACGCTGAACACACAATCTTAACGTTAAATAGAAAGAAAAGGGGAGTCATATCTATACATTATACTGGGACAAAGGTGGCGCTAATATGGCCTCCCATGCACTTTTTGAAGTGCTAGGTGTGGACTATAAACTGGAGGAAATTGATCTTTCAAAAGGTGAGCAAAAGTCCCCTGAGTATTTGGCGATTAACCCAAATGGCAAGGTACCTAGTCTTATTCATCATAAAAGTGAGGGTGATCACCTTGTGTATGAATAGGCTGCGATTTTGGCTTATGTGTTGGATCAACATCCTGAATCTAGCTTGGCGCCAAGGTTAAATTCGCCTAAACGAGGTACTTATTATCAGTACTTGTTTTGGATGGCGAGTACCTTGCAAGAAGCCGCAAATCGTTGGGCACACCCTGAACATTATCTTGAGTTTAACTTGTCTGAAGATAGGGCAAAGAGCCTTAGTTATGTGGTAGATAAAGCGACTCAAGAACTCGCAAGATGTTGGCAGATCATAGAAAATGATCTTGCAAAACAAGGGCCTTGGTTATTAGGCGATAGTGTTTCTGGGGTAGATTATCATCTCTTCATGATTGCCTATTGGAGCAGGCGTTATGGTTCTAGAGCACAGGACTTTCCTAATTTAAAACAGCACATGCAAGCTATGTTAGCCTTGCCATCTATTCAAAATATGATGGAAGAAGAAGGGCTTTCGTTTGCTCTATAAGGTTTGAATTTGCTTAGCTGTATTTGCGCCTTTTGAATAGGGCTTTTGCATCGATATAACAAGTGTAAACATTAACATTTCATTAACCCTGTCTGGGTTTCATAGACTTAGCGTTTCTTGGTGTAGCAGAATATTTACGTCTTAAAACGAAAAGATTACTGCTATGCCTCGACTCATTCCTACTTTATTAAGCGGTGTTTTATTCACACTGCTTCCCCATGCAAAGGCTCAAGAAACAAGCCTACTTAATGCCGAACAAAGCAATAGCCGCTTTTTAACTCAGGCTACTTTTGGACCAAAAGTTGGGGAAATTAAAGATGTTTTTCAACTTGGCTTTAGTGGCTGGTTTCTTGAGCAAACATTAAAGCCAGCAAGTTACCAAACACCCATAGTCGAAGGTTATTCAGAGTTAGAAGTACATACCTCAGGTATGGCATTTTGGAAGAATGCTGTTGCTGCTGATGATCAATTACGCCAGCGTATGGCCTTTGCTTTGTCGCAAATCTTCGTGATATCTGATTTCAGTGAGAATGAGCTTTTTGATTACCCAACAGCGGTTTCTACCTACCAAGACTTATTGATAAAGCATGCTTTTGGCAATTATCGGGATTTGCTTGAAGCCGTCACTTATTCCCCTGCCATGGGTTTTTACCTGACCTATATGGGAAATGAAAAAGGGGATAAGCGAACAGGCCGTGTGCCAGATGAGAACTATGCGAGAGAAATTCTACAACTCTTTTCTATTGGCCTAGTGCGGTTAAATATGGATGCAAGCCCTGTACTAGATGCCCAAGGGCAAGCCATGGAAACCTACACTAACCGTGATGTTACCGGCCTTGCTAAGGTATTTACTGGACTTAATTTAAGTGAAGCGCATCTTAAAGAAGAGGATGAAGACTTTAGAGATGATGGCTTCAATGATGATTTTAGAGAAAACGAAGCCTTTGAATTTGATGACGAGGATTTTGAGGATGACTTTGGTGATGATTTTAATTCTGAAGACGCTTTTTTTGCCGAGAATGAAGAAGAGGAAGATGACTTTGATGAAACCGCCTACACAGTGCCCATGCAGGTATTTGAAGATAGCCATTCTGAGTTAGAAAAAGCGTTTTTAGGTCTGACGATACCAGCGAATACTAAGGCGAAAGAAAGCATTAGTATGGCGTTAGATAAAATCTTCATGCATCCCAATGTACCGCCTTTTATTAGCCGTCAATTAATTCAGCGTTTTGTTACCAGTAACCCGTCTCCTCAATATATTGAAAGAGTGGCTTATAGCTTTGCTTCTGGCTATTTCGAACTGCCTAATGGAGAAACCGTAGGGACATATAAAAGAGGGGATTTAAAAGCAACCTTGGCCGCCATTTTGTTTGATGAAGAAGCCAGAAATGATCAAGCTGATACCTCTTTTGGTAAGGTGAGAGAGCCTATTTTACGATTTACCGTTTGGGCGCGAGCCTTTGAGGTAGAAGAGGTGACGCCCATGTATATTTTTGACCTCTGGGATACAAGTCGCAGTACCGCTTTAGGCCAGCACCCTTACCGTTCTCCTAGTGTGTTTAATTTTTATCAACCGGATCATATGGCTTATGGCACCAAGACGGGGGTGGCGAACCTTGCTATGCCTGAATTACAGTTGGTGAACTCCACCACGATACCTAGCTATATCAATTTTATGAGCTTCTTTATTAATCGCGAAATGCGCAGTAGAGAATATGTCGAGGAATTTGCTGAATTCGCAAAAGAAGATGAGTTAGACCTCGATATTAAGCAGGTTAAGCACAGCTTTTATTCCCCGTATAAGCGTGAAAGCCAGCTTGCTCATAATCCAGATGCTTTAATTGCTCATCTGGATACCTTGTTAACTTATGGCAGGTTATCCCCGCAAACTAAGGGCCGTATTGCGAAAGCCATTAATCTGGTTCCTAAAAGGGACAAGCAAAGGCGAGTAGAAATCGCGATTCTAATGGTGATGACAGCACCAGAGTTCTTAGTACAAAGTTGAGGTATTAGTCATGTTTTCCAGTAAAAAAGCGCCTTTAAATAAGAAAGATTTTTTAAACAGAAGAGCGTTTTTAAAGCGATCAGGTAAGGTCACAGCTGTGGCTTCTGCAACTTCTGTCGTTGCATCTGTAACTTCTGTCGCCGCAGCCTTAACCAGTTTTGATTTAATGGCTGCAGGTGCGGATGACTATAAGGCCATTGTTTGTGTGTATTTACTCGGTGGGCTAGATAATTACGATACAGTTTTGCCTTATGATGAAGCATCTTATGATAAGTATGTGTCCCTAAGGCCGTCTTTAATGGCTCGTTATCAGGGCAGCCGTGATAGGTCTAAACTCTTACCTTTAAAGCCTCTCAATGATACTCAACATCAAGCTAGATCTTTTGCTTTACCCGCTGAAATGCCCAACCTTGCGCACATGTTTAACCAAGGTAATGCCGCTTTAGTGGCGAATGTGGGTCCCTTGTTAGCAAGTACCAATGCCACGACATTTGAGCAAGAGTCTGTCACCTTGCCACAGCGTCTCTTTTCCCATAATGATCAGCAGGCCGCATGGTTATCAGGTTCTATGAACCAAGCAAGGTTTGGTTGGGGTGGGGCTTTCTCCGATCACTTTATTCGGCAAGGGGCTAATGTTAGTCCTGAATTTAGTGCCATTACCACAGGAGATAATGCGTTATTTCTCACTGGAAAACGCAGTACGGCTTTTCAAATTGATCCTGAAGGGCCGCAATACATTGATGCCTTGGCAGAGAGTCGTGGTGATCGTCGCCTTAATCGCCTCTTAAACGAGCACTTCTTAGCCAGCGACAATAAACTTGCTTTGCTCGCTGAACAAGACGTAGCAAACGCTTTTCAGCAATCTCTCGTCAGTAACCGTAAATACAATAAATCGGTTGCTGAGTTTGATTCGGTCAAATACCTGTTTGATGAAGGGGATTTAACTAACCAACTGAAAGTTGTGGCACAAACTATCGCAGCTCGAAATCGATTGGGCGTAAAACGACAAGTTTTTATTGTGGGGATTGATGGCTTTGATACCCATTCGGACCAAGCCCAAGACCTACCTCAGTTACAGACAGATTTAGACCAAGGTGTGGCTAATTTTTATAAGGCGTTAGAAGAGTTAGAGCTAACAAACAATGTCACCTTATTTACTGCATCTGAATTTGGCCGAACCTTGTCGGTGAATGATGATGGCACTGATCATGGTTGGGGAGGACACCATTTTGTTGTGGGTGGTGCGGTAAAAGGTCAGAAAATTTATGGTCAGATTCCAGAGCTGGGTTATGGACATGCATTGGATGCAGGCCATGGACGCTTGATTCCGACCTTATCGATCGAGCAAATGGCTGAGCCAATTGGCCGTTGGTTTGGACTTGATGATGCAGCACTCGCTGAAGCCTTGCCGAGTCTTAATCGATTCAAGAAACGACTGACATTTATGTGATTAATGTTTTTTCTAGCAAATACGCCTCATTCAAACCATGATGAATGAGGCGTTTTTTGGGGAAGCGAGTTACCCTAAAACTTATTTATCTAGCTTGTAAGCCACCACTTTATTAGACATAAAGTAAGGCACTATCACCAAATCTTTATCTTCACGGTAATAGAAGTCAGCAGAACCAGGCTCTAGTTTGTAGATGGTTTCAATATCCCCTTTAGCATTCATGTTAAGCAACTGACCCTTGAGGAAGTCTGTAGTTAACCAGTTATTTTCTTGATAGGCATGAAGACCATCAAGGTTCTGCCAACTGGCTTTATTTCCTAGGCTTTCTACCTTACTGGTTTGAGGTATTTGAGAGCCTTTAGTAATGGCAACACGCTTTAAGTTACCTGAGGTTAGGGTCGTAAAGTCGGCTTGAATATCGGCACCCCAAGCGGCGATGTAAAGGTAATCTTGATTAACGAATAGACCATTTGGGCTTTCAAGTTTAGCGCTGTCTAGCCAGTTAACTAGCTCGCCATCTTGTAATTGGTACAAGGCGTTACCTGCCCAATCGGAAACAAAGACTTGGCCCGAATCGCTAATGGCAATGCCATTTAATACCTTGGCTTTTGGGGCCGGGTAGCGGGCGATAATATTGGCGTCATCAAGATTAATCACCACAAGTTCGTGTACGTCTGCCACATACAATTTATTGCCTTTTATCTCTAATCCTTTTGGAGAGCTAAGACCTTTTACCCATTCGATTACAGACGATTTCCCGTCTTGTTTGATTAAGCCAATTGAACCATTACCGTCTGCTGACATTGGGTTGTCGTTAATGTTGGCCACATAATATTGCTGCCTTTGGCTGTCATATACGACTGACTCTGGGGTTTTAAAACCTGAAACTTCCCACACGGGTTCTAGCTTAGTGCTTGTTATCGATTGAGATGCTAGGGAGTGAGATGTAAAAGAGAAAGCAGTGAGTGTGATAGTAGAAAGTGTTAAGGCACTTGTTAGTGAGTTGGT
Organism: Marinomonas sp. S3726; assembly: GCF_000967665.1. NCBI lineage: Bacteria > Pseudomonadati > Pseudomonadota > Gammaproteobacteria > Oceanospirillales > Oceanospirillaceae > Marinomonas > Marinomonas sp. S3726. The sequence continues at coordinate 78,079 of NZ_JXYC01000022.1, forward strand.
AAGTGCTTTTAGTCTTGTATTTTTCATGAATGTCATCCTGTCTTTAAGAATTAGTTAATTTAGATTTGAGCAATTGTGTCTGCTCTAAAGCTTGTGCTAAGGTGCCTTTAACGACACCAAGCTTCAAGCATGTAAAAATAAGGGACAATATATGTCTCTTTTTCTAACTTTAAGGTGACATATGCGAACCGCGGCAAATGCTGAAATTACCAATGCTTTGAAAGGCGCACTGAAATCCAAAGGGATGACGTATCGAGAAGTGGCCGAAAAACTAGACCTTTCAGAGAAGACGATAAAACGCTTATTTCGAGATAAAGATTGTTCTTTAACCAGATTGAATGACATTTGTGATTTGATCGATTTATCTATTTTCGACTTGTTAGATTTTGCCAAAAACTACAATGAGCCTTTGGCTAAATTAAGCTACCAACAACAGGTGTATTTGGGAGAAAACCCATACCATTTTAACTTTTTGATTCTGCTGACCACAGACCACCCAATTGAACAAATACAAACCACCTATGGCTTAAGTGATGTGAGTGTGTTTCGTTATTTAAGGGATTTAGACAGAGAAGGTTTGATCGAATTAGGCCCAAATAATAGCTATAAACTGCGTATTCAAGGCAAGTTATTGATGCAGTTACATGGGCCTGTGCATCATAATATTTTGCAAAAGAACGAGCAGTTTCTTAACTATGTAGTGCAACATGATGGCGAGAAGGGGACACAGTTTAGCAGTGCCTTTCGCTTTATGAGTGAGCATACCTTGATGGCGTTAAATCAAGATTTAGCTAACTTATCGCGCCAATATCGTAAGCAGGCGTATCAAGATGAAAGCTTTTTACCCAAGGACAAACTTATTCCGGTGAAATGGACCACATTGGTCTCGCCTTTTAATATTTGTGGGGAATGGGAGCTGCCCGAACTGGAGCGCTAAGCTTGATAGAAAAGGCTAAAAGTTTAAGTTTTGAAACAGCTGCTTCATCCATTTGAAGCTGGCTTTATCGGCATTGATTTTGTGCCAGTAGATATTTAAATGGTAATCAGGGATAGGAATAGGAGGCGTGAAGATCTCTATTTCAACCTGTTTTGCGACTTGTTCGGCCACGATACGTGGCATGGTGAGTATCATGTCTGAGTGAATGATGGTGTGGGGTGCAACCAAGACACTGGGAAGTTGCAGACTCACATGGCGCTTCAATTTATGCTGAGCTAACACCTGATCAACTATGCCTTGCTTCTCGCCCCAAGGTGACACTCTTACATGCTTTAATGCCAAGAAAGTGTCTAAATCTAACCCTTGGGCTAATGCAGGATGGTTTTTTCGAGCCACTGTGCAATAGCTATCAGTCAACCAAGTATGGTGCTCTATCAGGCTAGATGTTTCTATTTCATGGCTAAAACCTAAGGCAAAATCTACCTCGTTATTTTCTAAGTGAGTCAAAGGCTGTGGCGCTTTGGCACCCACCACGGTGAGCTTGATATTTGGTGCTTGGCGACTGACTTGGCCAACCAACTTAGGAAGCAAACTGAACTCGGTATAATCTGTTGCTGAGATTTTAAACTCACTCTTATCCATGCTGGCATCAAAGTGATCGCTGTCGTTAATCGCATTATGAATAAATGGCAGGGCCTGATGTAGATGTTGGGCGATCTCTTCGGCTCTTGGAGTGGGCTGCATTTGGTTATTTACCCGTACGAAAAGCTCGTCATTCATACGCTTTCTTAATCTTGCAATGCCATGGCTAAAGGCGGATTGGCTGATGCAGACTTCATCGGCGGCGAGGGAGACAGACTGATGGCGATAAAGAGCATCAAATAATATCAGTAGATTTAAATCGATTTGATGAAGGTCCATCGATACCTCTGGAATAAGCAAACTAGTGATATGAATATTATACAGGTGTATCTGATTAGAATGCACTGGTGTCATATTGAAAAGCGGATTAATCTGGTTTTAAACGTAAGTTAGCCCTATATCTGAAAAGGAAAAATGATGAGCAATTTAATTGTAAGAGAAGCCAGCCGCAAAGATACCAAGACCATTTTGAAATTTATCACTGACCTTGCCATCTATGAAAAAGCAGAGCATGAAGTACTCGCCACAGAAGAGACGATTAACAACACCTTATTTGCCCCCGACACTCATTCTTATGCTTTGATTTGTGAGCTTGATGGTGTGCCAGTGGGTTCTGCCATTTACTTCTTTAATTATTCAACTTGGTTAGCAAAATCTGGACTTTATTTAGAAGACTTGTATATCTCGCCTGAATACAGAGGTAAAGGGGCTGGGCTTAAATTGCTTAAAACCTTGGCTCAAATTGCTTTGGAAAAAGATTGTGCTCGGTTTGAATGGAGCTGTTTAGATTGGAATACGCCATCCCGTGAGTTTTACGAAGCCATTGGCGCAAAATCGCAAGATGAGTGGATTGGCTATCGTATGACAGGGCAAACCTTGGTGGATTTTGCAAAAGGGTAACACTTCGCTCTGATGCTATGATTTGTAAGGAGATTGAATGACATTACTTTCTGCAATTGCGCTCTTCTTTGCTATGTTAGTTTCTGCGCTTATCCCAGGACCAAGTGTCATGACAGTGATTTCTCGATCTATCACTTTTGGCGTGAAAAGTGGCTTGATGGTGACCCTTGGAATACTGCTGGCAGACTATATATTTATTGCCCTTGCTTTATCTGGGTTGCTAGCAGTAGCCTCACTATTAGGTGAGCTTTCTATTTATCTAAAATACATTGGCGCACTTTATTTGATGGTAATAGCGTATTTTACTTGGCGGGCTGATGTGAGTTTGGATCAACCCGAAGAGCAGAAAAATACGGGGCTGATATCTAATGGAATTATGGGATTGTTAGTGGGCATTTCAAACCCTAAAGCCATCTTATTTTATATGGGCTTTTTTCCTGCTTTTGTTGAGTTATCGAGTATTGGTTTTTACGAAGTGCTAACCATAATGATGATAGCCAGCTTTGCCATAGGTGGCGTATTAACTATGTACGCTTGTGCAGGGGCTAAGGCACGAAACTTTATAAGAGGTGATAAAGGTATTTTGAATAAAATATCGAGTAGTATTTTAGCTTCTTGTGGCGCGTTACTTGTTTTAAAAGCTTGACGTTTTTCTCAAAGTAACGGGGAAATGGTCGAGCTTACTTTTAAAAAGTAAGCTCGACTTAACGCTTTGATTTATAAAGTCTTCATAAACTCAACCAGTTCCCATTTCTCTTTATCCGTTAGGTCTGTACCAAAATCGTGTCCTAGGTTTGAGTTACCTGGGAAAATTTTGCCGTTTTTACCCAATACTTCAAACTTATTTGATGGACTAGGGTAGAGCTTGCCTGCAGGTGCTGCCTCATTCACAAAACCGACTTTCACTGGGTCAAAGTTACGGTTACCTACCCAGAAATTCGTTTGTCTATCTTCTGGTTTTTGTAAAGTTTCCCAAAGGTTCGCGACCGAGCCATTATGCATATAAGGGGCTGTTGCCCAGATGCCATTTAAAGGACGGGCTTTATACACTAAACCTGCTAGGTTAAGTTCGCCATTCTCTTTAAAGCCTGTGTTGTTCACGGTTGGATCGTGAATTTTCTTTCTCTTCAGCACGTTAAGCTCGGCATATTCAACCAAGGATTTGGTGCGAGATTTTGCATTTTCACCCAATGGCATCAGGCCAGCTTTTAGTGCTGTCTCAGGATCTTTCAAAATGATACCGACAACACCATTTACCGGCACACTGATGGCATCGGTTTCGGCTTTGAATTTATCGCCCGCTAGGATGAACTCCTTAGTGCCTTCAAGAATAAGTGACTTAGCTTGATGGAATTCAGCATTCCATGCGGTTTTAGGGTCAGTACCTATGTCGGCAACCGGTGTCTTAACCGCATCGTAAAGCTTGTATTCATCTTTACGGGCGATGACTTGGTGACAACTTGCACATTGATCTTGGTAAAGAATGCTACCAGAAGCCGCTTTTTGCATATCAATCGCAGGCATCTGTTCTGGCCATTGGGGTGATTTTAAGGCTTTAACCCAGGTTTCTAATTGACCTAAACCTAGCATGTCGACACTGGATGAATAACTGGTTTTGATACCAAAGATTCTTTTCCAGAAAGGGGCTTTCTCAATACTTAAACCACCAAATACACCGACGACTTCGCCTATATTTCTAGCAAGTGGACCAACGATAGGGGTATTCGGTGCAGAGGCATTCCATTGCACCACATCAGACTGGTGTGTGCCCCACAAAAATGGGTAGGACACTGGGCCATTAGGTGTATTTTTATTGGAAACATCATGAAGAGCAAAGGCTGTGCCTTCGTTTTGAATATTGCCAAAGGCGTCCAGCCTTGCATAACTGGTAAAATCTTCAGGGTAATCCGCTGGTAGCGCATTCACGGCTTGTCGCTGAGCAATTTTAAACGCCATGGCATCAAACGCCACTTTCAATTTTGCGGCACTTTTAAGGGAGTAGTCATCTGCTAGGACGTTTTTAGCGAAGCGGGTAAATTTAAGAGGATCAGAGTTTGTCGCGTTCATTGCCTCGGTAAGACGATCGAAGAAAAGAACAAAATTACCTAATGTCGGTGCACCTTCAATTAAGTATTGTGTCCCTTGATAGTCTAGCTGATTTGTATGGCAAGCTGCACAGGTCATCCCCATCCAAGCATCGCCTTTCTTATCCATATTCAAAGCAAAGCCAATCGGCAGACCCGATGGATTCATCTTGGAAGATTCCATAGGTAAGTAACCTAGATAGCTCATGTGTTCGTAACTGCGAAACAAGTCTTTTGAGTCGGCGACTTCAAGCCAGGTGAACCAAGAATAAGGGATGATTTGTGAGCCTTGGCTTGTGTACCAAAAGCCTTGTCGTGTGTCTTCATCCCAAGCTTGTTCTAAGGTCACCCTTTCTGGTACATCTTGTTCTGATTGCAGTGGCGTGATGTCTTCGGCTTCACTGTACCATTCATGATGGGTATAGAGGCTACTACAGCCAACTAGGCCTAATACCAAAGAGGCGCCTATTAGCTTGTTCGAGTAAGAGGGCAATGTCATATTACAATTCCTTGTATAAATTAATGGCATAAGTGCTCAAATCAAAAAGTGTCATTTTTTGATACTGCTTAAACATATTTGCAAGCTAATCCTATATGAGTAATAAGTGATATTACACCTACTTACAGCATGGTTATTAAGTGAGCAAGAAAAGGTTAATAAGGCGAGTTCAACTACTTTCTAATGTCAATTTAAGCGGTGAATTGTCAGTTAGTGTCAGCCGCTATGTGTCCTGTCACCTAAGTTATTTATTATGAGAAATTAAAGGCTTAAACACAGTATGGAAGGGCAGAGCATGGCGAATTATATTCAGGCATTAAGTTTAACTGGGGTCTTAGTATTAAGTGCTGGGAACACATTGGCAAATGAATACACTGAGAAAGAAGCGTTTGAATGGGAAACTAGCATCGGCTTAGGTTACTTTGTTTCTCAAACACCCTATATAGGTAGCCAGCAAGAGTCTGAAATTACGCCTTATCTTAGCATTAGCTGGGGGCCATTATTTTTTGATGGAGAGTCTTTAGGAGCTTATCTATATGGTGAAGACTCTTGGGGTATTTCAGCCTCTATCAGCTCCGATTCACTTGGTGATAGTGATAGGGGCGACAGTAAAGCATTGGCAGATATGACGAAGCTATCGGATGTAGTAGTGATGAATCTAACCTTTGAGCAAGAAGCCTCTTGGGGTGCGATAGAAGCCACATTAACAACCGATGTGTCGAGCAAACATAAGGGTAATCTTGCTAGCTTGAGTTATAGCTACCCATTGTATTTAAAGGACTGGAGCCTGATGCCCTTGGTGAGTGCTCAATGGTTTGATAAGAAATCAGCGGCGTATTATTACGGCGTCAAAGCTGAGGATGTAACCGCTTCCAGAGCCTTATATACACCAGATTCTGGGATAAATTACGCAGCTGGTATCAATGCAGAGTATGAATTAAATAGCCATAACTCGATTGGATTATCCCTTATTACAACGTTTTATTCTGATGAAATTAAGCAAAGTAGCATAGCGGATAAATCCCATAATACGAGCTTTGGACTGCTTTATTCTTACATGTTTTAAGAGCTTTAAAACTAAAGGTGCCAGTGAATAGAGATAGCGGCGCCACCAAGCTCGCTTTGCGCTATTTTAATCTGACCTTGGCAATCTTTAATCACAAGATCAGCAATAGCCAAGCCTAAACCAAAGCCGCCAGTATTTCTGTTGCGGCTTTTATCTGTTCGATAAAAAGGCTTTAAAATCATGTCTCTTTCATTTTCTGGGATACCAATACCGTCGTCTTCGAAGGTTAGAATAAAGAGATTTGCTTCTTTTCTCGCTGAGATGACGAGCTTTGTGTCTGAGTATTTAATGCCGTTATTGATAATGTTGATTAAGGCTCTGTCTAACAGAGTTTGATTGGCTTGAAGGGTTAAGTCTTCATGGATAGTAAGATGAACCTTGTCGTGATTCAGCTTTTGAACCAGAGTTGAGACTTGCTGAGATAAGGAAATATCTTCTTTATCCAGCTCGACTCCTCTTAAGCGTAAACGTGAGATAGTGAGCAATTCTTCCATCAAACTTGAGAGCTCTTCAAGGTCCTGATCCATATCTGCTAATAACTCTAATGACGTAGTGTCCTGCTTCATCTGAATTAGCATATCTAAGGCGAGACGTATTCGCGTGATAGGGATACGAAGTTCGTGGTGTATTGCGCCAGTGAGAATCAGGTTTTCATTGTTCTTCTCTTCGATACTGGCAGCCATATTATTGATATCTGTTGCCAAATTTTGCACAGCTTGAAGCCTGCTATTAGGCATTCTAAGATCAAAACGGCCAGAGGAGACAGATTTAGCTACTTGGCTAATTTGATTGATATACCGATAAACTAGCCAAGCGATTAAGGTCAGAATTAATGTCATGAAGGCATAAATAATAAAGCGGCCAATGTAATACTTAATTACTATGGCATCTGAGAAACTGTCGTAATAAGTGAAGGAAATGGCTTGGTTTTGCAGTGAACTGTCTTTAAACGGGCTAATGATATGCACATGATCCGTTTGGTTTGTGATGTCTAGCGTATCGATATAAGCCTCTAAACTTGCTGTGCTTTTTTGATTTAGAGCGCCAAGTTCTATGATCTGAATTGCCTCAGGGTCATCTTCAATAATGTCGGACCAAAATCGTAAAATACCTTGAGTGTCTTGCGGGTTTTCTAAAATGTCTTTTTCAATTAAAGGCGCCAGTTTTTGCGAATAGGCAAGATACTCTTCACCTGTCTCTTGTTTGTAATAAGATTCGCCCCATTGTTCCACCACAAAGCTAATGAGAAACATGCAACCAAGCACTAAAATGTAGAGTGAGATGACCAATGAGCGCATGGAAAGAGTCTTCCTTTAATCCTGCATAAATAAGTAGCCAAGTTGGCGTAATGTTTTGATGTAATCTGTGCTGATATCTGGTGCTGCTAATTTCTTTCTAAGTTGAGAGATTCGCATATCAATGGATCTGTCTAAGCCATCATATTCTATTCCTCTTAATTGATAGAAAAGGTCATCCCTTTTTATCACTGTACCGGCGCGATTTGCCATGACCCAGAGTAATTCAAATTCAGAATCTGAGAGATCAATCAGGATGTCATTTCGAGTCACTTGGCGCTTTTTATTATCAATCAGCAAGTCTTTTATTTTTAAAACACTCAATTCTTTGGGGGCTTGTCTGCGCAGTAACGCATTGATGCGTGCCAGTAACACATGAGTGCGAATAGGCTTATTTAAAAAATCATCAATGCCTGCGTTTAATGCTGTGACTTCTTGTAGGTCGCCTTCACTGGCTGTCAGCATCAATATGCTGTTTTTAAATGTGGGGCGAATGGCTTCACAAACTTCGAGACCATCCATTTTAGGTAGCATTAAATCTAGAATAATAAGGTCGGGGGAGTGCTGTTGAAGATAGTCAATGGCGGCTTCTCCTGTATCTCGCCAGTCTACTTCAAAGCCTTCTAAGCGAAGAAATTGCATTAATAACTTGGCGATTCTTTGGTCATCTTCAACAATGAGAAGATTAAACTTATCGTTAGTTTTCACCTACTATCCTTACTTTTATGGCTTTCTTTCATTCTGTTAAAGGTGCTGAGCTCATTTAACAGGTGACAGTCATTTTAAGCTTTTTCATCTATTAAAAGTGACAAGCTTACATCAGCTGACAAAATATAAGACTGGCTGACAGCCTTACCTGAGTGAGTTTGTTAAATTTTAGACTGATTTAGACATGATAATCGAAACGATCAAGGCAGTTTAGGATGGGGTTATATAAAAAATTAGGGCTTATGCTCTCAACCGTGACACTGTTTGCATGTAGCGCCACAACAGATAGTCAGCAGTCTGTAAGCCAAGGTGCGAAGAATGCCAAAATCAGTGTGCTTGTTATTGGCGCTGGTATGTCTGGTATCAAGGCGGCCAATCAATTAAACCAACAAGGGTTTGATGTCACAGTGCTTGAAGGTAGAGATAGAATTGGTGGGCGTGTCTGGAGTGATGACTCTCTTGGTAAGCCTGTGGACCTTGGCGCCAGTTGGATTCATGGAATAGAAGGTAACCCTATCCATACTTTAGCGAAAGATTTGGGTGTCCCCATGTACGAGTGGGATTATGAAAACCAAGTTACCTATGACATTGATGGTAATGAGACGACAAAAATAGATGATGCTTTAGCAGAGAAGCAAGATAGCTTTTATTTTTGGGCAGCCAAAGCCTTGTTTAATGACAGTGAAGCAAGTGTGCAGGATGCCATTGATGTGGGTGTAAAAAGTGGCGATCTTAACAACTTTAGCCAGGCTGAAGTCGAGTTTTTTGCCAATGCCATGATAGAGCAAGATGCAGCAGCCGATAGCCGAGATATCTCATTGGCAGGTTTATGGAAGGATGAAGGCTTTGATGGCCCAGATGTTATTTTTCCAGAAGGTTATGATGCTTTAGTAAAAGCATTAGCGAGAGGTCTCGATGTTCGCCTAAATACTTGGGTAAGCAGTATTAATTACACCAATAAGCAAGTTGAAGTAGGTACCAGTAATGGTGTGTTTAAAGCGGATCACGTGATAGTGACTGTACCTTTAGGGGTGTTGAAGAAAAACAAAATTGCCTTTGAGCCTCAGTTACCAGAGCAAAAACAAGCGGCGATCAATAGCCTTTCTATGGGTGTACTTAATAAGGTCTATCTAGCCTTTGATGAGGTATTTTGGGATAAGGATGTGACCAACCTTGCTAAGGTAAGTGAGCAAAAAGGCCATTGGAGTTACTGGATTAACCTTGAGCCAGCGACAGGTTTACCAATTTTGACCGCATTTAATGTGGCCCAGTATGGCAAAGAAGTTGAGAACTTCTCGAATGAAGAAATCATCAGTTTGGCTATGGGAGAATTAAGAAAGATTTATGGGAAGGATATTCCAGACCCTACAGGCAACATTATTACCCGTTGGAGCCAAGACCCTTTTAGTTATGGTTCTTACTCTTATGTGCCTAAAGGTGTGAGTGCCAGTATGAGGGATAAGTTAGCTGAACCCATGTATGACAAGGTGTTTTTCGCTGGAGAAGCCACCCATGCTAAATACTCTGCCACAGTTCATGGCGCCTATTTATCTGGGGAGAGAGAAGCGAACCGAATTATCTCTATGCACCTTGAATAAAGCTTACACTTGTTAGCTTATAGGCCTGTATTGAGTAAAGATATTGAATACAGGCCTACAAAATTTTATTGGATATAGATTGAATCGCTCCAATAACCAAACGGGGATGCGACTGAATTAGCAGAAACGTTAAAGGTGCCGCTTTCTTGACCGCTTAAATTATATACATAAAGCCAACCTGTCACTGTTTCTCCTGTTGCACAGTAATGAAGGTCAGAGCCGCAACGGTACTGGCTTTGCTCTGGTGTCTTACTAACGCCATTGAAGGATGCTGTACCGATATTACCGTAGCCCATTTGCCAAACATAAGCATAAAGTTGGGCACCACCATGATCGTAAGCTGTGCTGGTTTGGTAGCTTTGAATGACTTCCCAATCACCATAATTGCTAGAGCCTATATGACCAATCTCGAAGAAACTAATTCCCGTAGCTGGGGCTAAAGACGTCGTTGCTTTTGCTCCTGTATCCATGGTGATACTGGCTAGATCAAGCGGTGAAATACCTTTAGGTGCCATGTTTTCTAGATCCGCAAGGCGCTTTACGACACCTGCTTCTACGTCAGCAGCAATTGCATTTCCTGCTACGCCTGCTGCAATGAGAGCAAGGCTAATAAGTTGCTTTTTCATGTGTTTGAATCCTTTAAAGTAGAATGTTGCTCACCAAGCTATTTACTAAAATTTAAACCTTCTGCTTAGTGATGGCGGCTAGCCTAATGGATTCGGGGCCTTAGCTCTTTAATCTCTTTTAAAGAAGCAGTTTTATCTAAAATGAGGTGAGAGCCTTATCCTATTTGAAAATCGCTTGATTCATTTTGGATGATTAGGCGTGAAACTGAATCAGTTTAAGATGCTTGGTTTCTTTGCTAGACTCCAGCCATGCTTATAAACCTCATCACAAATCTTATGCAATCAGCTAGAACGCCCGCATTTTTCTACATGCTTTTGGTGTTTTCAGCCTTGCCTGAATTGAATCTGTCTTATTCCAAATGATTTCGCGGCTAATGTTTAGCCTTTTAAAAATTTAATGAGAAGAGATTATGATTCAGGTACAAGATTTACTTACGACAGCAAGACAACTCGAAATAGACACAGACCATTTAGTACGCCAGACAGATAAGCTTACGCAATTGTTATTACGTTTAGGCGAAGGCGTTGAGTATCCCGACGAACTCCACACTCATGCCAGCGAAACCATTCTGGTATTAGAAGGTGAATGTCACCTCATGCTTAAAGAAGACAGCTTAGTATTGAAGCAAGGCCAGCAATTCACCATAGAAGCGAATCTTTTACATAAATTCTTGCCTGAATCTGAGGCCTGTTTGTCGATTATTTTCGAAAAGCAGGATTGATCAAGTTTTCCTTGCTTAAAATGTCTATTCTGACACCTGAATAGACATCTGTTGATTTAAACGATTAGTAGGGAATAGGGTTATGCATGATGAAAAGCTAGATGATGCACTTAGTTATATTGAATCTCATTTAGATAAAAAGCTTAATGCCGAAGAGATTAGTGCTTTCGTTGGCTTGTCTCAGTTCCACTTTCAACGACAGTTTAAAGCCTATTACGGGCTTAATTTTTATGACTTGATAAAGAATTTGAGGCTTAAACGAGCTGCTTATCAGCTGGCTTATCGTGAAGATAAAATAATTGATATTGCTTTAAATGCGCATTATCAAAGCCCTGAAGCTTTTAGTCGGGCTTTTTTGAAGGTGTTTGATCAAACACCAAGTGCTTTTAGGCAAGTAGCAGACTGGTCTTTCTGGCAGAAAAATCATCACTTTGCTTTAGCTGATAGGAAAGCTAAGTCGGTTAATCATGCAAGCTCCCCCGTTGAGCTTGTTACCCTTGAAAGTATGACATTAGCTTATTTGAGCCATAAAGGTGATTCTGCTTTATTGGGCCAGACGATACGGGGCTTTATTGATTGGCGTAAAATATCGAGCTTACCGCCGAGTAAGAGCCGAACGTTTAATTTGCTTTATCATGACCCTGGTACTGTGTCAGCGAGTGAGTTTCGATTCGATATTGCTTGTGAATATCTAAAGGATTCATTGGACTCTAATAGCATTGAAACAGGGCTAGAATTGAGACGATTAGAGCAAGGCCCGTTTTTGAAAGTGCGTCATCTTGGTAGTGATGACGAACTTGCAGTTACAATTAGTGATCTTTATCAAGCATGTATTGGACAAGAGGGCTACGATTTAAGGGACTTTCCTCTTGTGCTTGAAAGAGTGCGCTTCTTTCCTGATGTTGCTGAAACTGAGGCAATTACGGATATTTATTTAGCCGTTCAAACCTCATAACGTTCTGTCAGTTTGCTATCAAAACAAGCTAATTAGGCAATCAAGATAAGAGGTAAACTCGCTAATAAGAGCGCGCCCATGATGAGGTTGAAGCGACGATGAAACGTCGGATCACTCAGTTTATGTGCGACCAATTTCCCTATGCTGATCCACATAAAGGTGCCTGGTAGCGTCGCGATTTGATGCAGGATAATTCCCATAAGCGCTGATGGCCAAAAGAGATCTCCACTTAAGGTAAAGACGGTGCCTAGGGTGATAAGGGTTGCCCAAGATTTAGGGTTGATCCATTGAAAACTTGCTGCTTGAAAAAGCCCCATAGGCTCACCTTTGTTGGATTCACTAGGTTGCTTGCTTGTCGCTATCTTAATTGACATGTAAACAATATAGCTGGCAGCCAATACAGTAAACACTTGGTGCAGTACTGGCCACACTTCAAACACCTTACCAAGCCCTAATAAAATACTCAGATGTAAGATGACCATGCCACAACGAATGCCTAGCACGTGAGGCAGTGTCTTTCGCATACCAAAATGCGCACCTGAATGAGCCAGTAATAGGTTGTTTGGACCGGGAGTGACGGTACTAATAAAGCTAAAAACAATGATAGCGGGTGCAAGGCTTAATAGGGCGCTTTCCAAAACTCTCTCCTTAGATAAAATTAAGACAATTAAACAAAAACTTGAAAATTGTATCGATACAATTTAAGGTTTGTATTTGTTTTATAGCTTCTCATGCTGTTTATTGAGGGGCAATAACTTTATTGTATGGGTACAAAGTCTGTGTGGCTTTAATTCTTTGAGTGCTAGGTGATGAAAAATAACTGGGAAGTGGACAAGAATGCCTTTTTACATGAGTGTAAAAGTGAGCCTAAATATAAGGCGTTAGCAACTTGTATTGAGAATGCGATTCGCTCTGGTGAGCTAAAAGCAAGTGAAAAACTCCCAGCCCAACGTTGGCTAGCTGACGAACTTGCAGTGACTCATGGCACAGTAACCAGAGCTTATGATCTAGCTGAAAAGCGTGGCTGGGTGACGGCAAAGCTTGGTGCGGGTACCTATGTGAGAGACAGCGCTGTACCTTTGATGCGGGAGACTGGCCCTAAGTTATATGATTTTGCTTCGAGTATGCAGCCAATGCTGGGGCAACAGGATGTCCTTGCTAAAGCGATGCAAGAGCTAGCCCAAGACCCAGTAGGTTTAGTTGATGTAATGACCTATGCTCATCAAGGTTTACTAAAACATAAGCAGCTCTTTTCTAAATGGTTAGGGACTAAAGGGATTCAAGTAAGGCCAGAAGGCATCATTTTCACTCAAGGGGCGCAACAAGGGATCTTTACCTGTTTGCAAATACTGTGTGTACAAGGGGATGCTGTGATGCATGAAGCCCTTGCATACCCAGGCTTTTTCAAAGCAGCTAAGGCAAATAAGGTGAAAACGTTAGCATTAGATCTCACAGAAGAGGGGGTCGATTTAGTTCAACTAGAAACCTATTGCCAAACACACAATCCTAAGCTTTTATATCTTACAGCTAACATACAAAATCCTACCAATATTCAATATTCCAAAACACAAAGAGAGCAGATTATTCGGCTTTCAAAGCGCTATGATTTTTATATTGTCGAAGACGATGTAAATTATGTTTTACCTGAAAATTGGCGTTCACCTTTGCAACAAATGGCGAATGATAGGGTCTTTTATTTATCTAGTTTATCCAAATATGTTGCTGGTGGCTTACGTCTCGCTTATGCCTTAGTACCTGAAATCTGGCAGGCGAAATTTAACCAAAGCTTGCATAGTCAGTGTTGGATGAATGCTAGTATGGGAGTGGAGATTGCCTCTCGTTTTATTCTCACCTCGGCTTTTTCTCAAAATCAAAATCGTTTGGCAGAAGAGATGCGCTATCGTCAAGATGCCATGCTTAAGACCTTAAACAATCTGGGCTTTTCAGCCCGAATGGGCGGTCTCAATGTATGGTTACCTTTGCCCCTCAATATCAATATGCACGCCTTAAATAACGCCTTGTTGCAGCAAAATATTAAAGTAAGAACAGCAGACTTATTTACCGACCAAGACCAACTGCAATTAGTTGAAAATGGCTTACGTTTATCCTTAGGTGGGTTTGATGCTAGAGCTGATTTTGACCAAGGTCTTGAAAGGCTTGAGCAGGCTATATTAGCATTTAAGCAAGTACAGGATGTGGTTATTTAGATAGTAAATCATTGTTTCTACTAACATTAAAAATATATAACTAAATATCAGTTATGCAATTTATATTATTCATTTCAGTAATTTGATGTAATATTTTTTATTCATTTCATTTATTACTCTGCACTTGATTCGTTTCTTGAATGACCGTTTAAGTTTGGGATTAAGCTAGCTATTTTTCCTCAAACTGTTTTTTTATGGCGCTAATTTATCGACTCGATATTAGTGATATTAAATGGCGTTTTGAATGTGATAATTAGTGAGCAGACTTATTGATTTCTTGCAGACGATGACGAAGACAGGCCGAGTGCTTGTTTTCTCAAAATAAAAATAACAAGGAATCATGAATGAAAAATTCTCTTAATAAGCTTTTTAGTTTGGCTGCATCAAGCGTCACTATTATTGGTTCAAGCTTTGTTTTTTCTCCTGCTGTTCACGCAGACTCTATCGATGATTTTAATAATGCTTGGTTGGGTAAAGCCATGGATTATCAAAGGGCATTAGATAATTACGCACCTATTATCGATAACAATATTTTAGGCACACACAATACCTATAACTCAGAGGTTTATACCAGTTGTAATTTCTCTGTAGGGTGTCGTTATCTCGATCCGCAGCAAAAATACTCCATCAGAGATCAGTTAAGAATGGGAGCACGTTTCATTGAAATAGACGTTCATTGGACGACTAAAATGGAAAGCCTGTTCTCTTATCCGAAAAGGCTTCTGATGTGCCACGGGTTTTGTAGTATTAACGACAAATATGCCACGGAAGGGTTTAATGAAATCAAAGATTGGCTAGCAAGTGCAGAAAGCCAAGATGAAGTTCTTATCTTATACATAGAAGATGCGACAGAAGGGCATCATAGTGATTTGTATAGCCAAATGAACGAAAGGTTTGGCGATAAAATCTACCCAAGTAATGGTTGTGGTGATATCCCTGACACTTTAACTAAAGCAGATGTTTTAGCTGCTGGTAAGCAGATAATTTTATGGAAAGACAGTGGTTGTTCAAGTGATGGAAACTTGTCAAACCTTGCCTTTACTGGGTTAGGTAAAGTAGGGCGTATTTGGGAAGATGCGACGACACTGGGCACTATTAAGGAATTCTTTGAAGGTGGCATTGATAGTTTATCGGCTAATGAAGTCCGTGAGGCCTTTGCAACTGGGGCCAATATTGTCAATTTAGATGACATGGTAATGGATGATGGTCGTATTGAGGCGGCTGTATGGAGTTGGGATAACAATGAACCTAATAACTCAGGCGGCAATCAAGATTGTGCTGTGCAATGGGAAAATGGCCGTTGGGATGATAATGCCTGCTCAGCAAGTTTTGCCTTTGCCTGTGAAGATGCCAGTGGTAACTGGTTTGTTCCGGATAATACGACGGGCGCATGGTCCGAAGGGGTGAGTGCCTGTGCCAACTTAGGTGGCACTTTTAGCATGCCAACCAATAGCCAATCTAACCAGAAGCTTAAATTAGCAAAAGAGTCGGTTGGTTATAATCATGTTTGGTTAAACCATACGGATGCAGAAACAGAAGGTCAGTGGTTAGTACAAAGTAAGGTGACTCATTTTTCAGCGCTTACATCTGAATCTTTAAGCTTTAATGCTGGTGGTTTAGTACTAAAGGCAGGTGAATCTATCGTGACGGATGACAGATTATTGAGCATGCAAGGTGATGGCAATCTCGTTCTTTACAAGTATGGTAATGGTCAAATAGGAAATGCATTATGGTCTAGCGGAACCAATTGGGGATCAGACTATAAAGTAAGCTTCCAAGGTGACGGTAATTTCGTGATTTATGATGCTAACGGTTCTGCTAAATGGGCCTCTGGTACTAATCCGTCAGGAAGCAAGCTAGCGCTACAAGGAGATGGTAACCTAGTCATCTACTCGGGTACGGGTCAAGCCTTATGGGCGACAGGTACAAACTAGAGAGGTTTTACTGACTTCTCATAGTGTCGCTTTTTATTAGGTATGATAAGAGGGAATGAATGAGCTCTCTTATTTCTCTCCTCCCTTTTTTAGCCTCTTAGGATGTATCTTAAGAGGCTTTTTTTGTTTTACCTTTCAATAATCCTTTACGAATA
Organism: Marinomonas sp. S3726; assembly: GCF_000967665.1. Lineage (NCBI taxonomy): Bacteria > Pseudomonadati > Pseudomonadota > Gammaproteobacteria > Oceanospirillales > Oceanospirillaceae > Marinomonas > Marinomonas sp. S3726. The sequence continues at coordinate 94,407 of NZ_JXYC01000022.1, forward strand.
ACTCAAGCTTAAGGGCGATTCTTCTTTGTGAAAATTTGATTAGCCGTTTCACAATGTGACTTGATCTAGACTTTCCTGAAAAACCGAATTAACCTGCAAAAATCCAATTTGATTTAAAGCCAGTTACTTTTGTGACTATTCGAACCTTATAGGAGGTATGTTTTAACGAAACTTTTAGGCACAAAACCCTTGTTGCTTTGATCTTAATTAGCTTTGCCCATTGCTCGCCACTGGCACTTGGCCAGAAATGAACAGTTTGCCTCTATGAGAGATTTCCACTTTTTTTATTTTTACAGGAAATGAGGAATGGGTAAGAGAGCGCTGAATGTTAGCGTTTTTATTAGCTTAGTTTTGCCTTGTGATTACAAGGTAAACCCAGCAGTTGAACTGTGACCAAGAGGTTCAGCTGTTTTGCTCTCCATTAGGGAGAGCCTGTTAACCCTAATCAATACGGTGCATCCGGTTGAGCAAGGTTAACACTTTTGTTCTTGGTGACCTTATCGGGTTTTTAGCACGGTTCATCCGGCTAACTATTTGATTAACAATAATATAAAAATAAAAGGAGGGTTCTATGGAACTCTTGTATAAAGTTGAAGATAAGCCACCTGTGGCGACCTCTATCCTTTTGGCTGCCCAGCATTTGCTTGCTGCATTAGGCGCCATTATCGCAGTACCGCTTGTTGTTGGCGGTGTCCTCGGTCTTTCTACTTCAGATATGGTTGTATTAGTGAATGCTGCTATGTTGATTTCTGGTGTGGTGACTATTATCCAATGTCGTGGTGCTGGCCCTGTGGGGATACGCTTACCTTGTGTTATGGGTACCAGTTTTACCTTTGTGGGGGTATCTATTGCCATTGGTTTTGAGCATGGGGTTGCTGGGATATTAGGGTCCGCTTTAGTGGCATCTCTTGTCATGATTATTGGTAGTTTTTTTATGCCAGTGATTCGCAAGCTTTTTCCCCCTGTGGTAACAGGGACTGTGGTGACCTTGATCGGCTTAACCTTGATTCCTGTTGCTGTTGATTGGATTGCAGGTGGTCAAGTAGGGCAAGAAGGTTATGCTTCGATAAGCAACCTTATGATAGGTTTCTTTGTGCTTTTTACTGTGATTGTTCTGTCTCAATTTGGTCGTGGTATTTTTGCTGCATCGGCGGTTGTGATTGGCATAGTATTGGGCTTTATCGCTTGTATCATGCTTGGCTTGGTTGACTTCGCCCCTGTGAAAGAGGCTGAATTGGTTGCTTTGCCTAGCCCGCTACACTTTGGTTTAGCTTTTCCTATTAGTGGCATTATTGGCATGTCGATCGCTTATCTTGTAACTATCATTGAATCGACGGGTGATTTCTTAGCCTTATCCGATGTGACGAAAACCAAGCTAACTGGTAAAAAATTGTCTCGCGGTATTTTGTGCGATGGTTTGGGGTCGGCGCTCGCGTCTGTTTTCTCTACCACGCCTTTCTCATCTTTCTCACAGAATGTTGGCATTGTTGGTATGACAGGGGTTGCTAGCCGTTATGTGGTTGCGATTACTGGCTTAATGCTGGTATTGGCTGGACTATTCCCTGTATTAGCAGCTTTGATTGTGATTATTCCTCTGTCTGTATTAGGCGGTGCTGGATTAGTAATGTTCGCCATGATTATTACTGCTGGGGTAAACATTCTGTCTAAAACCGCTCATAGTAAGCGCAATGGCATTATCGTTGCGGTAGGTATTGGCGCTGGAATGGCCGTGACAGTAAGGCCTGAATTATTAGCGAACTTACCTGAATTTATGAAGGTGATTTTTGCTTCAGGTATTACAACAGGTTCCTTGGTCGCATTGGGTTTGAACCTCTTCTTACCAGGACGTGAAGTTGAAGTAACAGAAGACGATGATGCGACTGAATTAGCGCAAGCTTAATTGAGTTAACACTTCTTAGTTACTTTGTTTAAATAAAACACCTTGTTGGCTTAGCTGGCAAGGTGTTTTTCATTGTGTGATCAGACACTTAGTTTTGTTAAACTGCTTGATTCTATTATCTGGGCCTTGCCCTTGTTTGTACCCTTTTAAGGAAGATGAATGTCTCTTTTTTATAAGGTGGAAGAAAAGCCACCCATACTCACGGCACTAATTTTAGCGGCCCAACACTTGTTAGCGGCATTAGGGGCGATTATTGCTGTGCCTTTAGTGGTGGGTGGTGTGCTGGAATTATCAACTCAAGATAAGGTGGTTTTGGTGAATGCCGCCATGTTGATCTCGGGTGTGGTGACCTTTATTCAATGTAAGGGCGTTGGGTCTTTAGGGATACGTTTGCCCAGTGTTATGGGAACCAGTTTTACCTTTGTAGGCGTATCCATTGCCATAGGGCTAGAGCATGGTGTTGAAGGCATTTTAGGCTCTGCACTTGTATCATCTCTAGTGATGATCATTGGCAGCTTTTACATGGCCAGTATTCGAAAGCTCTTTCCGCCTATTGTGACAGGGACAGTTGTGACTCTCATCGGCTTATCTCTTATCCCTGTTGCGGTAGATTGGTTTGCTGGTGGACAAGTAGGGGAGCCAGGTTATGCCACCCTAGATAACCTCACTATTGGCTTTTTAGTCCTTGTTGTGGTGATGGCTCTGTCTCAATGGGGGCGCGGTATTATTTCTGCCTCGGCTGCTTTATTGGGCATGATAATAGGCTTTATTGCCTGCATTTTTATGGGGTTGGTTGATTTTAATCCGGTAAAAGAGGCTGTTTGGGTGGCTTTACCTAGCCCGTTTCATTTTGGTATGAGTTTTCCTGTGAGTGGCATCATTGGGATGTCTATCGCTTATCTGGTGACCACCATAGAGTCTACTGGTGACTTCCTCGCTTTATCTGATGTCACTAACACCAAGCTGACGGGTAAGAAGCTTTCCCGTGGAATTTTATGTGAAGGATTAGGTTCGGCCTTAGCTTCAACTTGTTCTACTACCCCTTTATCGTCATTTTCTCAAAACGTGGGGATTGTCAGTATGACAGGGGTTGCTAGCCGTCATGTGGTGGCGTTAACGGGGGGAATGTTGGTGCTCGCTGGCTTGTTTCCAGTGCTGGCGGCCTTGGTTGTGATTATCCCTTTACCGGTTTTAGGCGGAGCGGGTTTGGTCATCTTTGCCATGATAGTGTCTGGTGGAGTCAAGATATTAGCTAAAACAGAGCAAAGTAAACGTAATAGCGCCATTGTAGCTATGGGGATTTGTGCGGGTATGGCGGTAACCGTAAGACCAGAGTTGCTGGCGCATTTACCTGAAGTAATGCAGGTTGTCTTGGCGTCTGGCATTACGACAGGCTCTTTGGTGGCGCTGACAATGAACTTGGTGTTACCGGGAAAGCCCTAGTTAAAAAGCATCGGTCAGACTGCTTAAGATAAAGAATTAATCAGATGGCGATAGAAAGCTTGTATGTGAATATTGGTTTTTAAGTCTTTGTGATACACAAACCAAAGTACTTCGCCATCTTGGTCTAATTCAATCGGTAAACGTTTTAAACCCTGATACTTCTTCGCTTCGTATTCTGCCATTGGCCCAATTGCCATACCTTTGTTGATCACAGAGTGTAGATCTGAAAATAAATTACTTTGATAAATAATTCTCTCTTCTTTGACATGCATAGCGACTTGTTTGATGAAAGGAACGCTTTGTTTTAACCCGCTTGGAAAAGCCCAATAATGCTGATTATAGTCGCTGATGGACTTAGGTAAGTTATAGCGAGCAATATAGTCTTCAGAGGCGTAATAGCCCACATTTAAGTGCATTAGCTTTTTAACAATAATATCGGGCTCTTTAGGCTGAGCACCAATACGAATTGAAATATGTGTGATGCCAGATTCGACTGGTATGGTTTTCTCTGTCGCTATGATTTGAATCTTAGTATTGGGGAACTCTCGATAGAATGACTCAATGGCATTATTTAACAGGGGAGAGTGGCCGCTTAATGTGGTGATCCTGAGTTTGCCATGTTCTCCTTGTTCCACACTGGTTAGGTCATGTACTAACTTGTCGAAGTCCTGCCTGATACTGGGTACAGAATTAAGCATTAGCCTGCCTGCATCTGTTAGCTGGTATCCCCTTTGATGTCTGATAAATAACTTAAGGTTTAGGCTTTCTTCTAACTGGTTGATATGCCTTAGAACCGTAGTGTGATTCATATTTAGCATCCTACCTGCTTTGGTTAGTGTGCCAGATTCGGCAACTTGTAGAGCGATTCGAAAGTCATCCCAGTTAGCTTGCATTAGCTTATCTCCCCTTAAAATCTGTCTGTGCATTTATGCAGAACTATTCTACATATGTGTCTATTTATTAACAGATGATATGGGCGTAATTTAATCTTCATTGACTCTTAATTTAGACACTAAGGAGAAAACATGATGAAACTTTATTACAGCCCAGGTGCGTGTTCGCTTGCTCCACACATAGTATTAAATGAAATCGGCGTTAAGTTCGATTTAGTTCAGGTTGACCTAAGAGCTAAGGTAACTCAAGACGGTGACGACTTCACTTTAGTTAACCCTCATGGTCGCGTACCGACTTTAACTCTGGATAATCAAGAAGTATTAACTGAGTCTGTTGCTGTTCTGCAATACATTGCTGATCAACACCCAGAGGCTGGTTTGGTGCCAGAGTCAGGAACCTTAGCCAGAGCTAGATTACATGAAATACTTAACTTTCTAACCTCAGATTTGCATAAAGCATTTGGCCCTTTATTTATGAATTGTTCCGATGAGGTGCGGGAGAGCAATTTAGCTCTGATTGCAGCTAAATTCAGTTACCTAGATAAGGTGTTATCAGATAGAGAATACTTGGTAGAAAACAAATACTCAGTTGCGGATATCTACCTGTTTGTGATTACGGGTTGGACTATGCCTTTAGGGATTAACTTAGATGAATGGCCTGACTTGGCGGCTTTTGTTGGCCGTATTGCTGAACGTCCTCAAGTGGTGAGATCCATGGCTGATGAAGGCTTATTTTCTTAAGGACTTTCTTTTAGCTAGCCAAAATGAACAGCGTATTTTGGCTAGCTTATTTCAACATAATAATAATTTTTTTAAGTTCAGCAGGTTGCAAAATGGCAGATTCAAACCAAGTTAAAAAGTATCCTTTAGGGCTACGTCTTGTACATTGGGTGAGTGCATTAACTATTATTTTTCTTTTGGTCGTGGGTATTTATATGGCAGAACTGGATCCTGATGCCGCAAATAAGTATGACTTTTATCCTATTCATCAATCCCTTGGCATTTTGGCTATGGTTTTGATAACCGCTAGGATTTTCTTTCGTAAAAAAGGTCCTATCCCAACACCTGCGACAGGGTTAAAACCGTGGGAGCTTATGTTGTCCAAATGGGTCCATCGCCTTCTGTATCTATGTATGGTAATGATGCCTTTATCGGGATATTTGATGACGTCAACTTACGCTTATTCTGATGGTATTGATATGTTTGGTCTCTTTACCGTGCCTGATATAACCTCGAAAAGTGCATTATGGACAGGTATTTTCCATCAAGTACACAGCTTAACTTCTTGGTTGTTGGTCTTTGTCTTGGCTGCTCATATATTAGGGGTTATTAAGCACAAACTCTTTGATGGTAAAGATAGCGATGTACTAAGCCGTATGATTTAAGGCCCTAAGTCCACTTTATCTTTACTGAAATTTTTAGCTGTTTGAGATGAGTTGTTGGTTTTTTGCAAAACAACAACTCATTCAGCTCTTTCTTATAATGGAACTAATAAATAATCTCATTTATTTTCCAATTCTCTGACTCACTTCACAGCCAGTTTAATAATTTTTGCTAAACTTTATATCTGTAGGTGACTAAAAAAAGAGTAACTTTTCCCAACTAAACTCTTAAGTTTGGAATGAATGTGGTACCTTTCTTTTCGCTTACTTTACATATGTCTCTTGTTTAATATGCTCTACATTATTGTTTGGCATTAAGGAGTTAGGATTGGAAACGTTTGTTACTTTATCTGTCATCGTGCTTTTTTGTTCTTTTCTAATTTGGCTGTTGCTAACTTACCGTGTTTTTAAAGTGTTGGAATTGAAGTTTCCTAAGGTTTTCGATGCTTTAGGTAGACCAACGCTTCTAAGTTTTAATCCAGTTACCAGTAACCTAACCTTTGTTAAGTTTCTCTTTAAACAGGAGTGGCGTTATTGCAAAGATAAAGAGGTTCAGTGGTTAAGCCGTATTTTATTGGGCATCATGGTGTTTTTCTTAGCAGGTTTTTTAACTATATTTTTGGCTTTTAGTTTAAATAACGCAAAATAAGTTTTACAAAATTTTGAGTATTAAATTTTAGTTTCATATTTTTAAATTGGTTTGTGATTGAGTGAAAGGGCCTAATCCAGAAAGGGCTGTATTTTAAATAAAAAGGCCAGACATAATGTCTGGCCTTTTTTTGCTCAACGAGTTTTACATTTTTCCGATAGTAAAGAAAAGTGTCTCGCCAGAGCTGTCATCCACACCGTCATTATCGGTTAGTGCAAAACCTACGCCTTTGCTATCAATTGCAAAGCCTTCGATCTTGTCAGTAACATAGCCATTACCTTCTTTCAGGTTAGGGATGAAGTCGTGGGCTAACTCTTTTTTAACCAAAGGCAGTTTCGAGCCTAATTTGGCTGGTTTTAACTGAGAGACTGCAACCTTGTATAAACGCTTAATTTTTGCGTTGTCATCTATTTGGTTGTCACGCTCTATTATGTATACCCAATCACCGTGAGCCGTGATTTCAGATAAACCAACCCAGCCTTTTTTGCTTTCTTGCGTAGGGTAGCGAACTGCACCCCATTCTTTGGTTTTAGTGTTATATGAGACCAGCTTGGTGGTGTTTTTTGGATCATCCTTCCATTGACGTTGAATCGCAATCCATAGGGTATCGCCTATTCGGGTAATACCTTCAGCACCAAAACGCTTTTCAACTGCTAGTAGTTCAGCGGGGAAAGGGATTTCTTTTTTGATTTCACCTTTTTTGTTGATGTTGTAAATCGCATGGGGTGTTAAACGATCTGTACGACCCTCAGACGCTACCCAAAAGCCGCCTTTACCATCATTTGTGATCCCTTCAAGGTCAAGCTTTTGAGCAGGTAAACCGTCTCTTAATACAGGTAGGGCGCTGATGATTTTTGCCGGTGTCGTGCTTGCATCTATAGTGAAAATACTTGCTTGGTTACGATAAAAACTATCGTTAACAGCATAGAATTTTTTGCTCTGCTTGGTATCACTAACAAGGCCAGATAATGCGCCCCAACCTAGAGGACGCTCACCATTCATCACAGATTCAATTTGCGGATAGGCTGCTGCTTTTTGGCTACGTTGGTAGATCATCACGTGAGAGCGAGGGCCTTTATCTTCGATTAAGTCTTTTTCGTTCGCTGTGACAAATAGGTTACGACCAGGAATCGCAATGGCTCCTTCTGGTGCAATACCTGAAGGTAAAAGCTGTACAAACTCAGGTTTAGCACCTGTATCTTTATAAACACCCACAAGGCCAGCACGTTCTGCTAACACAAAAATATAGGTCTCACCGTTAAAGCTAGCCACTTCAAGGCCTTCAGGCTCTACACCTTTATTACCTGAGCGTTTATCAGGATAGTGACCTGCCATTGCCATGCGATACTCAAGCTCTAAGCCTGACTCAAATAACACATCACCTTGTTTATTAAAGATGGTGAAGCCACGGGATCCACCTTCAAAATCACCTTCGTTGGCGGTAACAAAGCGATCATTATCCAGCCATTGAACCGCATCAGGTTCACGCTTTCTTTGTACTTGTTGGCCATCAAATGTCAGGGCTCTTTCTTCTTTCAGGTCAACATTGTTAAGGTTTACAGCACCTGCAGGGAAGTGTGACAAGATCTTACCGCTTGCAGCGTCAACAACAACGAGATGGTTGTTTTCTTGTAGTGTCACTACGATTTCGTTGGCGTCATTAAAGTCAACAAATTCAGGCTCTGGATCGGTAGGAGCAACTTTTGCTAGACCTCTAAGGTCTACCATTTTCTTCTGAGCACATACTGGTAAACCTTGATCTAGTGGCAGAATGACAAGGTTACCTGCAGGATATTGCGGCATGGCGCCATCGTTTAGGTCTTCATCACGTTCGTTTTCAATGGCGATGGCAACAAACTTCTCATCTTTAGATACTGCGACTGAGTCTGGTTGGCCGCCAAGGTCACAGGATCTTATTTCTTTATGAGTGTTTAGATCAATCGCACTAAGTTTACCACTTGGCGCCGTGTAACTTGCTGAGGTGTTAACCCCAGTTAAAGCATACTTTTTTGTAGTTGAAACCGATGTCGGTTCGCCATCAAGGGCAAGAAAACCAGCGGCCTTTGGTGCATTAGCGTTTTTGATATCAATAAAACCAAGACCACCTAATGGGCTATCAGAATAAATTAAGGTGTTGCCATCTTTACTTGCTGTAATGATTTCTGCTGATGTTTCTGTGCTTTGTGCAAGATTAGTTGGTAGGTTGTCTTTAACCGACCAAGTCGCGATACGGTTAAATGATTCAGCTTGAGCTGAGCCCATCGCTGAGATAATAGCTAAACCCAATAGAGTTTTAGGTAAATGTTTCATTGCACGTTTTTGAGACAGCAAAGTGGTTTTCATTCTAACCTCTTGTTAACAAGTTATGGCTTTATGTGATTTGGTTAGATTAGATAGTGCCGATTTATTATGACTGATTTAGTGCAAACATATGACGGTTAGATGTCAGTTTTTTGAAAGGAGGCTCAAAGGCCCGATATGTGTGCTTTATAAGCAAGTTCTTAATTAACGTGTTTAGGGTTTAAGTAGAAATTAAGTGATGATTTAGCAAGGAATCTAATCACAAAGAAAAATGAGTTATTCGTAAACAGGCTTCTCATGAACCGGTATATTTAAAAAAGACATGATTTTATCTTTTTCCCAATTGGCATCTTTTTGTCCTAACTCAATCAGGCTACGGCAATAATCTTTAGTGAAAAGAAGGTAGCTTGCCGCCGAACTTCCACCGGCTTTAGGGGTAGCACCAATAGAGCTCATGACATATTTCAAGCTGCGAGGTAGATCAGAATAATGCTGTGCGGCTAATTGGTCTAACTCGACAGAGGGCGAAATGATTAAGGTATCAATCGGCTCGTAATTACTCTGAGGTTGATTCATGCTCAGCTGGTTTATGCGTTCTAGCTGCTGAATATCATCTTCGAGATTATCAATGAAAGCACTGTTAAGTAGTTGGCCAGTGATTTGAGCAATAGACGGAGGGTGAGGTCTGGCCATTTCGTTGTGCCAATGTTTTGGTGCACGATTACCACTGACACCAATAATCATGACCTTCTTAGCGCCTAAGTGAAGTGCAGGGCTAATAGGAGATTGTTGTCTCATTGCACCATCGGCAAAATAATGTTCCCCAATTTTTTGAGCAGGGAAAATAGTCGGTATGGCGCTGGAAGCGAGTAAGTGGTTATAAGTTAGCCTGCTTCTTAACCCCAGGTTACGGTTGTTTTCCCAGTTCTCAAGACTTGAAGTCCCCTGAAAAAAGCTAGTGGTTTTACCTGAGCTATAGCTCATGGCTGTGATGCTAAGGGCACGTAAATGCTTTCTATGAATGCAAGTGTTGATACGATCAAGATCTAAAAAACGCTGTAATAATTGCCTAAGCGGCTGATTGTTGAGCAAAGAGAGTTGTTGTTTTGGGTTACCCTGCTGAAATAAAGACAACAGAATCCGACTCACAGAAGACATCATAGATAGAGAGTCCACATGATAAATCTGATCCGGTGATAAATGGCGCCAAAGATAGGCCAGCTTACTGATTGCCCGAGTAAAGTTATCAGCATTAGATGCCAACATGGCGGCGTTAAGTGCGCCGGCAGAGGTACCACATAGGATAGGAAAGGGGATACTGGAGTGTTTAGGCATCATCTTACCTATTGCTGATAAAACGCCAACTTGATAAGCCGCTCTAGCGCCGCCGCCAGAGAGAATTAAAGCGGTATGATTTTGTTTCATCACAGCGTCTCCTTCCTTTTAGTCATTTAAGCATATGCTAGAGATAGGCAAGCCTCAATAACGTTTTTTGTAACTCACTTATTAATTTTGTTTATGAATCAAGCAAATGGCTACAGGTTGTTGGTTTTTTGCTAGCTTTAAGGAAGCGCTGGATAAATTTAATTAAGATAATTTGTGCTATACAAAAGAAAGAAGAAGAAAAAGGTAAATTATAGTTATTACTTATAGTTATTATTAACAATATCAACATAATGTAAATGGACTAATTGTTTCAGTTACGAGACAATGTTACTAAATGATTGACAAAACACGAGTAAATCCTATGGAAAACCAAGTCAGTAATAAAAATAATGTTGTCATCAGTGGAGTTGGCCTTTGGACGCCAGCTAATACAATTACCAATGAAGAATTAGTCGACAGTTATAATGCTTGGGCAACGCAATACAATATTGATCATGCCGCCCAAATTGAAGCCGATGAATTAAGACCAAAACCTTTATCCAGCGCTGCGTTTATTGAAAAAGCATCAGGTATTAAAAGCCGTTATATTTATTCAAAAGAAGGTGTATTAGATATCAATCGTATGCGACCTAAGCTTGAAGCGAGAGGGGATGATGAATTATCCCATCAAGCTGAAATGGCGGTTGCAGCAGCAGAGAAAGCCTTGCTCGCGGCAAATAAAACGCCAGCTGATGTTGATATGGTCATTGTTGCCTGTGCTTATACTGAGCGTTCTTATCCTGCTATCGCGATTGAAGTGCAAGCAAAACTCGGTATTCAAGGTTTTGGATTTGATATGTTAGTGGCATGCTCGGCTGCAACCTTTGGTTTGCAGCGTGCCCATGATTCGGTTGCTGCTGGCAGTGCTAAATGCGTGCTTGTTATCAACCCAGAATTAACTTCTCCTCAAGTGAACTACACAGATAGAGATTCGCACTTTATCTTTGGTGATGTTGCCACAGCGGTTGTTGTTGAAACCGCTGGGACTTGTCAATCTGAACATAGCTTTGATGTATTAGGTACACGTTGCGTAACCTCTTACTCAAATAATATTCGTTCAAATTTTGGTTATGTTGCGAGAGTCACAGATGAAGACCCATTCGCGACAGATAAGCTTTTCCATCAAAATGGCCGTAAAGTCTTTAAAGAAGTCTGTCCAATGGCGGCAGAGCATATCGAGAGTCACTTAAATGACGTGGGTGTGCAAGTTTCCCAATTGAGACGTTGGTGGCTACATCAGGCCAATATCAATATGAATTTATTGATCAGCAAACGCTTATTAGGCAGAGATGCCACAGCTGATGAAGCCCCTGTAGTATTGGATACCTTTGCCAATACGGCTTCTGCAGGTTCAATTATTGCTTTTGCGAAAAATCACGAAGACTTGATAAAAGATGATATTGGTGTGATTTGTTCTTTTGGTGCTGGTTACTCTATTGGTAGTTTGGTTCTTAAAAAACGTTAATCATTCTTTTCTTTGTTTAAAAAACCACCTTGATGCAAATCAAGGTGGTTTTTTTTTGATGTTTAACTGTAAGGAGGTGAAACAATAAATATAAATCTAAATGAGAATGATTCTTGAAATCATTTAAAGCTTGACGTATATTTTATTTATCGCATAGGAGAGTGCCTCTGATTTGGACTCTGCTATCAAAAATAAAACATTGGTAACGCTTGGAGGTGTATAGAGATGGGAACTTCAAATAACAAGCAGGATGAAGTTGGCTTTGTTGTCTTAAGTAATCTTAATGAGCAGTACAGCTTATGGCCAAAGTTACAGGATATTCCTATGGGCTGGTATCTAGAATACGGTCCTGGAGATCGTGACACCTGTATTGATTATATTGATCGCCATTGGGCCCAGCCTAAATCTCTAGTGAAATAAAGTATGAATTAGGAGAAATAGATAGGGCGGTTTTTGCTTGGATCTTTCAAGTACGCAATTGTCTCTTTTGTTTTTCACTTGTACTTAGTTGCCAGTTTAACGTCATTTAATCGATGAATTAGTGCTTTTTAGAAATAAAAAACAATAAGGAATCAAATATCATTTTCATGGAGACAGGGATGAACAACAGCTCTAATCAAACTTCAGCTTCTGAATTATCAGATACTGAAGAGTTAGCTGACTATTTGTATATGTCAGCTCATAAGAGCATAAGGGCAAAGGGACAGTTAGTTAAAGTTTCTACCCCAGCATTTGGTGAAGAAAGCGAAAGAGGAAGATTTCAACGTGTTGTCAGTCAGGCCTTTGATAAGGCTCGTGAACTTGGCCAAGAGAACCCAATTCTCATTGGCGCTATTCCATTTGATTTAAACCAAGAGTCATGTCTTTACGTACCAAGCGAGTATGAATTTTTTGACCGTGACGACTTGCTTAAACAAGAAGAAGATTCAAGTTCGGGCTATTCAAACCTGATTGAAATGGCGAAGAGTATTCCTGATGAAATCACCTTTAAACGTGGTGTAAAACAGGCAATTGCTAACTTTGAGCACAGTGATATTCAAAAAGCTGTTTTATCTCGTGTATACGAAGTTAAGACGAAAGAGCCTGTTAATACGCAAAAAGTAATAAAAAACCTGCTAAGCCAAAATCCCGCTGGTTACCATTTTAAAATCCCTCTGAATGAAAGCACAGATTTAATTGGCGCAAGCCCAGAGCTACTTCTCAGAAAAGAAGGTGTGCGTGTCTTTTCTAATCCGCTTGCTGGCTCGGCTAAGCGAATGGCGGACAAAGAAATAGATGAACAACATGCATATGATCTTAAGCATTCTCAAAAAGACAATTTTGAACATAAGTTGGTGATTGATGATGTTCGCAATGTATTAGCACCTTATTGCGACACGCTAGATGCGCCATATGAACCTGAGTTAATGAGCACTTCGCGCATGTGGCATTTATCAACTCAAATTAAAGGTGAGCTAAAGCAGGCAGATGAATCTGTTTTGACTTTAGCTTGCCAGTTACATCCAACACCGGCTGTGTGTGGTTATCCTACTCGATTAGCAAAAAAGTTGATTGACTTGGTAGAGCCTTTCGAGCGTGGTTTATTTACTGGCATGGTCGGTTGGTGTGATGCACAAGGTAATGGTGAATGGGTCGTGACGATACGTTGCGGTACGGTTTCCCATAATGAAGTAAGGCTGTTTGCAGGGGCAGGAATCGTTGAAGCGTCCAGCCCTGATGCTGAATGGTTAGAAACTCAAGCTAAGTTAGCAACCATGATGGACGCCTTTGGTTTTCATAAAACCGAGGTGGGTGGAGGAGAAGGGTTATGAGCATTGCCTATAGTCGTTGGCCAAAGAATTTTGAAGAAGCTTATCGTAAAGCGGGATATTGGAGCGATGAGCCACTAACCCAAATGATTGAAGATCAAGTGGAAAGCAATCCTAATAGTGTCGCGATTATAGACGGTGAAAGACAAGTAACTTATCTCGAACTTGATCAAATGGCTAATACCCTTGCTATCTATTTAGATCAGCAAGGAGTTAAGCGATTTGATACGGCGCTTGTTCAGCTGCCTAATTGTTTAGAGTTTTATGTGACATATTTTGCATTACTAAAGCTGGGTGTGGCGGCGGTTAATGCTTTTTTTCATCAGCAGGCGCTGGAAATTAGTGCTTATGTTGAGCAGTTAGCGCCGAGTTTATTAATTGTTTCACCAGAGCATGAATTGTTTGCTAACCAAGAGTTTGTTTCTGGTTTAAAAACGGCTTCAACAAGTATAGAGACTATCCTTTCTTTAAAAGCCTGTGACTATGCCGTCTCTATGCAGGATATTCTCTATTCTGCGGATCATAAGATAATTGAAAACCCGAGTTTTGATCAGGCATCTGATGCTGATGAAGTGGCTTTTTTTCAGCTATCGAGTGGTAGTACAGGCCTCTCAAAGCTCATTCCAAGAACCCATAATGATTATCTTTATAGTGTTAGAAAGAGTGTTGAGGTGTGTGGGCTTGACCAAGATACACGGTATTTGTGTGCTTTACCGATTCAACATAATTTTCCAATGAGTTCACCAGGGGCCTTAGGCGTTTTTTATGCTGGGGCTACTTTGATTATTGCCCAGTCATCGGAGCCAATACATTGCTTTGAGCTTATTAGTAAGCATCAAGTCAATATGACAGCCTTAGTGCCGCCAGCGGTTGCTTTGTGGTTAGATGCAGCACCTGAACATCAAGCCAAGTTAAAAAGCTTAAAGTTACTTCAAGTGGGCGGTGCAAGCTTTGCAGAAGCGCAAGCGAGATTAGTGTCGCAAGTATTAGGTTGTCAGTTACAGCAGGTCTTTGGAATGGCTGAAGGTCTGGTGAATTATACGCGCTTAGATGAAGAGCTTAATTACACGACACAGGGTCGGCCTATGAGTGAGGCTGACGAAGTTAGAGTGGTGAATCAGGCTTGTCAGGAAGTCGCTGTGGGTCAAATTGGTATGTTAATGACACGCGGCCCTTATACCTTTAGAGGTTACTTTAATAGCCCAGAATATAACCAGAGTTCTTTTGATGCTGAAGGCTTTTATTGCTCTGGCGATCTTGTACAGCAGGATGCTCTGGGAAATATAAAAGTAGTAGGTAGGGTGAATGAGCAAATTAAACGAGGCCATGAAACGCTTGCTTTACATGAGGTAGAGAACCTTTTGCTGAAACATGAGGCTATCTCGCAAGTGGCATTAGTGGCTGTGCCTGATGCTGAGTTAGGTGAAAAAAGCTGTGCTTTTCTGGTGTTAAAAAATAAAGATATTAAGCCCTTGGTTATTCGTAAACACCTTGTGTCTTTAGGGATAGGAAAAGACAGTTTGCCTGATGCGTTTCAATTTTTGTCAAATATGCCATTAACTCCAGTGGGCAAAATTGATAAACAGGCGTTAAAAACTCAAGCACTAAAAGTTATTTAATTTTAAATGACGTAAAAGATTGAGCTGAGTCAGAAAGACTTAGTGTGAGTAGAAGGCAAATATGAAGTTTAAAGGTAAAACGGTTTGGGTAACGGGTGCCGCTCAAGGCGTCGGTTTATGTATTGCGCAAATGCTGCATGAACAAGGCGCTAAGGTGATAGCCTTGGATAAAGCTTTTCATGGGGTACGCAAAAGCGATTTTGATCAAGACTATGGCTTTGTTGTTCAAGCCTTGGATATTAGAGATGCTGAGGCGGTGAGTCGCGTCGTTTCGACCTTGCTTAAAAGTTATGATATTGATGTTTTAATTAATGCTGCTGGTATTTTGCGCTTGGGTGAAACCAATGAAATATCTCAACAAGACTGGCAAACCTGTTTTGATGTGAATGTATCTGGTGTTTTTTATTTGATGCAGGCGTTAATGCCAGAATTTAAAGCTCAAAAATCAGGTGCGATTGTTAATATTGCCTCTAATGCAGGCCATGTTCCTCGTAAAGGTATGTTGGCTTACAGTGCCTCTAAAGCGGCTTTGATCAGTTTGAGTCACAATTTAGCGTTAGAGCTAGCACCTTACTCAGTAAGATGTAATTGTGTATCACCAGGATCAACTGATACGCCTATGTTACAGGCAATGCTTAAAGATAAAGCGGCATATGCTGCCACTATTTTGGGGCAAGCAGATCGCTTCAAACTAGGTATTCCACTGAATAAAATCGCGCAGGTTGAAGAGGTCGCAAATACTGCGCTTTTCTTAGCATCTGACTTGGCGTCCCATATCACAATGCAAGATATTGTCGTGGATGGCGGTGCAACCTTAGGGGCTTAACCGTGGAAATGTTAGCATCAAACTTGTTTTGGCCAAGATTTGATAAAACTTGGCCGCTGAAACGGAGTCAAGAGCCCAGTAAGAAAATTGCTTTTGCGGCAACCAATTTTAGTCTTGAGCATTTTCATAAAGCTTATCAAGGCAAGGATACCTTTTCATACTTTGATTTTCCGCTAAATCACCTTTGGCAAAAAATGACACAAACTCGGCAAGCAGAATATCTTGCTGGTCGCTTATGTGCCCATCAATTGCTATTTGATTTTGCTGTGCATCATGAGTATTTAGAAAGTGATGACAAGAATGTGCCAATCTGGCCGAAGGGTATTATAGGCAGTATTGCCCATTGTTATCCTTATGCATTGGTTATGATTGCAAAAAGCAAAGACTATCAATCTATAGGTGTCAGTATCGTTGCAAGGGCAGAATCAAGAGCTGAGTTTGCTCTCAGTTCTAATACAGCCTTTGGCGTCTTAACTCAGGCTGAGAGATTGAGATTTGCGACTCATTTGGATGAACTGACTCTTGCACTCATTTATTCAGTGAAAAAGAGCGTTATCAAAGCCTTATCACCTCTTATTTTAAGCTATTTATATTTTGATGATATGAGTGTCATCGCAATAGATTGGTTACAAGGAAGTGCTGAGCTGTCGCTTGAAAGAGATTTAGGTGGTCAGTGGGTAAGAGGGCAAAGCTTTTCTGTTCAGTTTGATTTTTATCACTCTAAAGTGATCTCTATGTTAGCGCTACCAAGGCAGTTGGGTTTTGAACTCATGTTTCCTTAAATTAAGTTTTTTTTAAGTGATTGAATCTGAAATAAATTTAAGCGACCATAAGTTGAGATTCTTCATTTTAGAGGTAAATATGGCAATTCACCCTCAAGCTGGACAACTTGCTCCCCTTGATCAACTCGTAAATATCCCCGCATTGATGACGGCATATTTCTGTAAAAAGCCTGATATTGAATCAAATGCAGATCAAAAAGTCGTTTTTGGTACCTCAGGACATAGAGGAACCGCTCTAAGCGCAAGTTTTAATGAAGACCATATTTTGGCGATTTGCCAAGCCATTGCTGAGCACAGACAAGAGCAGGGTATAGGCGGACCGCTTTATTTGGGTAAAGATACTCACGCTTTATCAGATGCGGCTTTTCAAACCGCATTAGAAGTGCTTACTGCAAATGGAGTGAGAGTAAGAGTTCAATCAAATAGCTATACCCCAACACCCGTTATTTCCCATGCAATTCTTACTCATAATCAAGCTCAGCAAGATGTTGCAGATGGCATTGTCATCACACCTTCTCATAACCCACCAGAAGATGGCGGTATTAAATATAACCCACCTAAAGGAGGCCCTGCTGATACGGATATTACAAATAAAATAGCGATACGTGCGAATGAGCTTTTAAGCCTTGGTTTAGAAGGGGTTAAACGCTTAAGAGGTAATGCTTTAAGTCAGTCTGATCTAGTCGAAGAGTTTGACTATATAGATCACTATGTTTCTGACCTTGATAAAGTGATTGATATGAAGGCGATTGCTAAAGCTGGCATTCGTATCGGTGTTGATCCTATGGGTGGTTCAGGGATTCAGTTCTGGCAGCCTATCGCAGATAAGTATGGATTAAATATCGAAATCGTAAATCCAAATCTAGATGCCTGCTTTGCTTTTATGCCTTTGGATAAAGATGGTCGTATTCGTATGGACTGTTCATCACCTTATGCCATGAATAATCTTCTCAAAATGAAAGATGATTTTGATATTGCTGTGGGGAACGATCCTGATTTCGATCGTCACGGTATTGTATGTGCATCATCTGGATTAATGAACCCGAACGCTTACCTCGCCGTCGCTATAGAATACCTAGCTAACAATAGACCGGAATGGCCAGCAGATACCTTGTTTGGTAAAACCTTAGTTTCAAGTGGCATGATTGATCGTGTTGTTGAAGGTTTAGGCCGTACATTATGTGAAGTGCCAGTCGGTTTTAAGTGGTACGTTGATGGACTTTATTCTGGTGCGATGGGCTTTGGTGGAGAAGAAAGTGCAGGTGCCTCTTTCTTACGTCATGATGGCAGTGTATGGACGACAGACAAAGATGGTTTCATTCTTGCGCTACTTGCCGCTGAAATCCTTGCTGTGACAGGTAAAGATCCTTACCAGCTAAGCCAAGAACAAGTTGCAAAATATGGTACGCCTTTTTATAAGCGTATTGATGTACCTTGCTCTGGTGAAGCAAAAGCTATCTTGGCTAATTTAAGTGCTGAGTCTGTAAAAGGGGATACCCTAGCGGGAGATAATATAAGTCGTGTATTGACTAAAGCGCCAGGGAATCAAGCGGCAATTGGAGGGCTCAAAGTTGAAACGGCCAATGGCTGGTTTGCAGCAAGGCCATCAGGCACAGAGAATGTTTATAAAATTTACCTAGAAAGCTTTGTTTCTGAAGCTCATTTAAGTGAGCTTGAAGAAGGCGCAAAAAATTTGGTTGATGAGGCCTTGGCCTAGGGAACTTGCGATTAAGTCACCTCTTCTCTGTCTTTACATAAAAAGCACTGTTCGAGAAGTGACAACACGGGGTGTTACTTTTTCTGAAATGCCGTTTAGGTATTCTTCAAAGACCCGAAGGGTGTGGTCTAAAAGTCCTATCTTTACGTTGAAGAGCTTATCAATAGAATCACTATTAAGTTGCATTCCTCGCCGTAAATCTAGGGGCTTTTATCCACACGCTGAGGCGGGAGGACTTATTCGCAGCTCCCCTAGCACTAAAAAAGGGAGCTATTCGCTCCCTTTTTTAGTGCTAAATAGATTTAGCGTTTAAACCAACCTGATAAATCATTGAAGTCATCCACCACATGCATAATCTGGTTACTTGCCTGAGTAGCTTGTGTGACCTGTTCTGCGTTGTCGGTAATTTTATGGTTTATCTCACCTATTAGCTGTTCAACTTGTTGTGAAGAGGTTTGTTGAGTTTCCATTGCAGATTTAACCAAATTATTTAATTGGTTAATTTCAGCAATTGAGTCAACGGCAATAGTAAGTTTTTCACTGGCTTTATTGACCGTCTCTTGAATGTGGTTACTTTGATCCTTACCACCTTGGATTGCTTTTACGGCTTCATTTGTTCCGGTAGTAACATTTAACAATACTTTCTGGATCTCTTCAGTGGAGACATGGGTTTTTTGTGCTAAGTTTCGTACTTCGTCTGCTACAACTGCAAAACCTCGGCCTTGTTCTCCCGCTCGTGCTGCTTCTATCGCTGCGTTCAAAGCAAGAAGGTTGGTTTGTTCTGCAATACCTTGAATGACCTCTAATACAGAATTTACTTGTTCAGTTTGGCTAGCAAGCGATTCTATTGCAGAGGAAGCTGAGTCAATATCTCCTACAAGCTTATCAATGCCGTTAAGTGTTAAATGCATTGCATCTTTACTTTCAATCGCAATCTTTTGGCTATGATCACTGGCTTGAGCTGTTTGTTCAACCTGTCTGACAGAGTCATCTGCTTGTGTGTTCATTTCAGAAATAGCTGTCTGAGCTTCATGGCTTTGTTGGGTTTGAGTGTCAGAATTCACTGTCAGGTTTTCAGCAACATTATGCAAATTCTGAGAGCTGTTAGTTAGAGAGATAGTTGAAGACTGTAGCTTGTCTGAAAGAGTCGATAAGAAGCTTTTTAAATTTTGAGTAGCCTTACTTAAATCGCCTAATTCATCTTTTCTCTCAAGGTTTAAATCTGCAATTATCTTACCCTGTGCTAACTCTGATACATTATTGATAAGCGATAATAGCGGGTTAATAATCAACCTATTGATTAAGCTTGATGCCGACAAGGTAATCACGATTAAGATAATGATTAATGTAGCGAGTGACCAAATGATGTTATTTGTTACATCGGTTGAAACAGAATCACGCTTAGATTTACTAATTTCAGCTAACGTATCAGAAAGAGACTCAACTTGCGCAGAGGGTTTTCTGTCTATGCCTGAAACCGCTTTATCACCCGTTTTGATGTCAAAATTTGCGGCGACAAAGACGTTATAGCCTTGCTGATACTTTTCACCCATTTGTAGGTGATTACTTTTAAACTCTTTGGCTACCGTCAGTTGCTCAGGGTAGTTATCAAGATAGGCAATTAGCTGAGTTGAAATATCTTGTACTTTCTTTTCTTGGTCTTTGAACTTACCCCAATATTTCTTTAACTGCTTAGGGTCTTTACCTCGAATTAAAACGTTCTTCCATTCTTGGACTTGTCGTTTGAATTCAATATTTAGGGTGAGAGCAGTTCTTTCAGCATTTAGCTCTGTGGTGAATATTTGATCGTAACTCTCAAAGCCACGATTGATATTGGCAATGGCAACAAGGGCAACTATTAATGCTGCTGCAATAGCAATCGAAATGATACTAAGAAGCTTTTTTGATAATGACATGTGAGTTTCTCATAAGGATAAAAAGATATGTAACTAAGTCTGAGATAGTCCATAGTGATATATCCTTATTTTTCACAATATAAAATCTTACTTAATGCTACTTTACATGATATAAGTCTATGGAAAATTCGTGTAAAAACAGTTAGGCAGATGTAATGATATGTAGCTTGGTGTAACTGTTTTACTTGTAATGAGAAGAAAGTATGAAGGCCTTATCCTCAGAATGAGAATAAGACCATGGTGATTAAAGGTTAAGGACAAAAATTAGCCTTTAAACTTCCGCTAATCGGTTTAACCATTTGCCTAATTGAAAGTCCAGGTCAGAAGATAGCTTTTGTGCATCTTGCTTAAGGGCTTTGGCTGTTTGATAGTTTATCCGTTTACCTGCCAAGATAACCCAATTACCACTACTGGTATTGATGCTTCTAATATCAATAAAATAATTACGTAATACTTCGATTAAGTTGGTGTAATTGTGATCTTCTTCCCAGCAATTTATAACTAACCAACCTTCATTCTTTAAGTGTTTGTCACAATCCTCGATAAAGTTCTCAGCTATTACTGCCTTATCCATACCTTCCTCTAGGTAGAGATCGGTAAAGAGTAGGTCCACTTTCTTGTCTGGTTTTTGAGTAATATAGGTTTTAGCGTCTTGTTCGAGTATTTGTAGCCTTTTTGAGCGAGGGAGATGAAAGTACTTTTCGGCGATTCTAATGACCTCTGGACGAAGCTCGACAGCCGTTAACTTGATACCAGGTACTGTATCTAAGAGCGCTCTTATAAGGCAGCCTCCGCCTAAACCAAGTACGGTGGCGCGTTTAGGCTTGCAGAATAATAAACTTAGCATCATGGCTTGAGTATATTCATGCTGTAAAACATTAGGTTTAGAAAGGCTTATACGGCTTTGTTCATCGCCTTTTGCAAAAGACAGCAAACGATATTGGCCATCTTCATGGACTGTAATTTGACCAAGCTCATCTTGAGACTGATATATAACGTGAGAATTATGCATGGGAATTTGCTTCTTAAAAAAACACCCGCAGATAGGCGGGTGCTTGATGTATGAGTTAAAAATTAAACGTTAAACCTGAGCAGCTTCTTTTAAATGTTTAAGTAGGGCTTGTAATGGATGAAGTACCTCTTTTTGATCAAAACGCTTCACCTGGCTACGACAAGAGTAACCTGTTGCGACAATGCGATCTTGCAAGGTTTTATCATTTATCTTGTCTTTCCAAGACAGCTCATAAATATCTTTTGAGGTTTGAAGGTTCGCTGTTTCATGGCCATAGGTTCCTGCCATGCCACAACAACCTACATTTTCAACTTTTAAGCTAAGGCCTACCAAAGAGAAGACGTTAACCCAGTCTTGGATAGACGCTGCGGCATTGGTCTTTTCCGTACAGTGAGCCAATAAATGATAAGTTTCATCTTCTAAGGCAAAAGGTTGGGTTGATAGGTGATCTTTTTTACCTACTAACCATTCTTGTAGCAAGTTCACTGTTGGAATCTCGCGTTTATCGCCAATGACTTTTGGATATTCTGAGCGGAAACTTAACGTCATAGAAGGGTCAACACCCACAAATGGAATCTTATAAGCCGCTAGTTCTTCTAACATGTCTAGATTTTTATTCGCCGCTTTCTCAAACGCCTTGAAGAAACCGTGTACATGAAGAGGCTTACCGTTAGGTTTATAAGGTGCTAAGAAGGCTTGGAAGCCTAAACGTGTCAGTAGTTCCATGGTGTCTAATACCAATTGGGTCTCAAAATAACTGGTAAAAGCATCTTGCACTATGATGACGGCTTTATGCCTTTCATATGGGTTAATAGCATCAAGAGCCATAGGTGTCGCAAAGCGAATGCCACGCTTATTCATTTCTTTCTTGATGTTAAGTTTAGAAAGCGTAGGACTATCTGTAATGCCTAAATAGTTAGCGCTAAAGCGGTTGATCCAAGCTTGCTCCATCATCCAATTATAAGGATTAGGGTATTTGGCTAAGGTCGGCATGATGTATTCCATCGAGCCCACCACATAGTCTTTTACAGGACGTAGATAACGTGAGTAATAGATCTCTAGGAACTTGGCTCTAAACTCAGGCACGTCGACTTTAATTGGGCATTGGCCTACGCAAGATTTACAGGCAAGACAACCCATCATGGACTCATGCACTTCGTTGGAGAAGTCATAGTCACCGCGACGCTTTTTCAAAGTGTTGTTCAGGCGTGGGAAGAAACTAGATATAAAATTAGTTTCTTTTATCTTGTCACTGACAGCTTGAGTGTCGACTCCTTGTTCACTCATGCCCCTTAGCCATTCACGCATTAAAGACGCACGGCCTTTTGGCGAATGAATACGTTCACGGGTGCCTTTGTAAGAAGGGCACATGGCATCGTTAGGGTCAAAATTATAACAAGCGCCATTACCATTACAGTACATGCCGGCTTGAAATTGATCACGGTTTACCAGTGGGATCTGACGATCAAACTGGCCCCTCATCGGCACTTCATCAATTTTAAGAAGTTCGACACCCAGTTCAAATGGGATGGCGATTTTGCCTGGGTTTAACTGGTTATGTGGATCAAACGCGCCTTTTACTTGCTGAATCACAGGGTAAAGCTCACCAAAGAATTCGGTCGCGTATTCAGAGCGCACCCCTTTACCGTGTTCACCCCATAAAAGGCCGTCATATTTTTGGGTGAGGGCAACCACTTTATCTGTGATGTCACGAATCAGGCCTTCGTTCTTTTCATCCTTCATATCGATAGCAGGACGTACATGTAAAACCCCGGCATCCACATGGCCAAACATGCCATAGCTTAAATCATGGGCGTCGAGTACGGCACGAAACTCCATAATGAAGTCAGCTAAGTTTTCGGGCGGTACTGCCGTATCTTCAACAAAGGGAATCGGGCGACCTTCGCCTTTGGCATTACCTAAAAGGCCAACTGACTTTTTGCGCATGGCCCAGATCTTTTTCACATTCTCATGGCCTTGGGCCAAGGTGTAGCCCAGTATCTTGCTATTCGGCTCACCGAGCGCGGTATCTAATAAATCCGTCAGGACTTTAATTCGATTGTCTACTTCAGTTTGGTCGTTACCTGTGTATTCAACTAAGTTCACACCCTGAATGTCTTCTCCTTCATTTTCTGGGAAGAAATCAGCGACTGAGTGCCAAATGATGTCGTCTTTGGCAAGGCCAAGTACGCGAGAGTCCACGGTTTCAATTGAAGTGGGTGCTGCATTTAATAGCGCTTTGGCGTGGCGTAACGAACCCTCAAAACTGTCATAACGAATGTTGACTAAGGTGGCGAAGGTTGGGATTTTAAGTAGGTTAACTTTGGCTTCGACAATAAAACCTAAGGTGCCTTCAGAACCACAAAGTACCGAGTTTAGGTTGAAGGCTTTATTCTCATCACGTATGTGGGCTAAATCATAACCTGTAAGGCAACGGTTTAATTCAGGGAAAATCTCATCGATTTTAGCTTGGTTGTGGTTAAAGGCATCATCAACCACTCGATGTATATGGCCCGCGTAATCTTCACGCTGTTTCTCTTCAGCCAGCTTTTCATCAGAAATAGGACCAGAGCTGATTAGCGTACCATCAAGTAATACGGTATCAAGAGAAAGGACATGATCACGGGTTTTACCGTACATGACAGAGCCTTGACCACTGGCATCGGTATTTATCATACCTCCTATGGTCGCACGGTTACTGGTGGAGAGTTCTGGTGCAAAGAAAAGCCCGTGTTCTTTTACTGCCGCATTTAACTGATCTTTTACGACACCGGTTTGGACTCTGGCCCAGCCTTCTTCGGCGTTAATTTCTAGCACCTGATTCATGTGCTTAGATAAATCGACAATCAAACCATCGGTTAATGACTGACC
>NZ_JXYC01000023.1:0-87155 GCF_000967665.1 Marinomonas sp. S3726
CTTATCAATAGAATAACTATTAAGTTACGCTCCTCGCCATAAATCTAGCGGCTTTTATCCACACGCTGAGGCGGGTGGACTTATTCGCAGGCTCCCTAGATTTATGGGGACATTATTAAAAGAATCAATACTTAAGAAAGGACTTACTTAGATAAATAGTATTGAAATAAAAAATGAGCATTTCCAACCATAGAAGAGACTATGTAGCTATCAGATAAGCAAAGGGACTATCAAAAAAACAAAGGGACTTTCAGCAAAACAAAGGAGTTATCATAAAAACAAAGAAAGCATACAAGTCAGTAGCTGCATTAAAATTTGTCAGACTAGACAGTTTTTTGAGTAAAGCATCAGTGAGTTAAGGTAATAGCCTTATCTTTATTGCCAGCATAAAACACAATAATTTCTGCTGCCTCTTTACCTTCATTTTTACCGTAATGCCATTTGTTTACTAGCTCGACAATAGAGTCACCCGCTTTCATATAGAGTTTATCTTTGCCCTCTGTAATGACGGTTAGTTCGCCTTTTAGCAAAACCCCTGCATTAATTACTGGGTGTTTATGTAAAGGTAATTGCATTCCTGCAGGAATAATAATACGTAGAATTGTCACTTCAGGTTGTCCTTCTCCGTAGGCTGGAAGAGTATCTTGGTTCCAGCTTTGTGTTGTTTTAGCTAGCACTTCAACTTTTAATTCGTCAATATCTTGAGCAACCAAGGTATTGAAAGTCAGCAGCGCGAGCACCATGCCAAACCCTAATTTTTGCAGATGGCTATAACCCATTTTTACTTAATTCCGTATAAAACATTCTGTCAGTACTAAATACGCTTTGCCTGTATCGCATATCCCTTATAACTTAAAAGGATAGTATTATTGTCTAAAAAAGTAATCCAAGTCCCAAACTTATCCCACCTTTTATTTCGCACTCCGCAATGCAGGGTCACAGTTGGAATATGTTTTTCAGCGAGTTTGATGATTTCGCCACTGGCAATGTCTTCAATTTTCCAAGCGTCTCTGTCTATATAGCGAACCAAATAGTTTACATCTGTACAGTTATCTTCGCCGTTGTCTGCATAACTTGAGTTAAAGCTTAAAATGCGACCAATACCGGGGTCGTAGTCAGGGTGAGAGGTGCCACAATCATAAACACAGTATTTTGTACCAGATACTTGCCACAAACCATGAACCTTTTCACTCGGATCAAATTTGAGCTGATTGGCATAAACAGACCCAAATGAAACACTCAAAATCAACAGCAGGAATTTTACACAAGTCGTTGTTATATAAATTATCTTCCTGATAAGTGTCATTTGAATATTCATACACCCTCACATTTTGAACTTTCATTAACTTAAGTAACTATATGTAACAAAAAACAAGTTTAATGTAATTTTTTGATTTTCGCCATAATCTCTTAAAAATTCACAAGATCTGTCATTTTTAATTTTGGAAGGAGTAAAAGATATCGAATTAGCATTCAATATTTGGAAAAGAGTAAGCCAAGTTTGCTATCAAACTCGGCTTAAAAGTGGAGTAAAGAAACCGCAACTAATAATTAGATACCTAAGAGTGAAAGTAATAACACATGAAAAATAATTTTTTATTGGAGTGAAGCTATAGAAAGTAGCAGCCTCAAAGCTAACGCCTCCGCCTTTTCATTATAATGAGCGGATAATGGGTTCATAAAGCCATGTCCATACTGACTCATCTCTATCTCAAGATTGGTTCTACCTTGTAAATACTCTCCCATTGCGGCCACATCAAAGCTTCCTTCATAGTTAGGCAGGATAAGCTGACAAGGGTATTTAGGGCTTAGATCATGGTAATAACGAATTTGTGACGGGTAAAAGCAATGTATGCTCTTGAAGTTTAACCCCTTGTTGCTGGCAATGCGCCAAGCTGCACTTGCACCGGCACTAAAGCCAATTAAAGTATCGGGTAAATGTGCTTTGGCTAAGGTCAAAGCGCTTTGATAATAGCCATCATGGCTTGAGGCTTCACAGAATGCAGCATAAGCAGCGGTTTCATCTGCAAGATTGAGGTACTCACCTTGGTATGGATCTAGCACTAGAACTTGATGTCCTAGGTCTTCAAGTTTGTTTTTTAGTGAATCTGTCCAAGGCGTTAATCCAAAAATATCCGTTAAAATTAAGTATTTCATCTTGCCTCCTGCTATTGCTTATTACCAACAAAAAAGCTCGATAACCAAGGGTTACCGAGCTTAAGAAAGTTCTACTCAATAAACCTAATCTGACTCTTCTTCATTCACCTTAATAGGTCGTTTAAAGAAAGCCATCACATCGCCAAGTTGGTTATTGTTTTTATCCAAGTTGTGGGAGCTATGATCCATCGCATGCGCGTTATCAGAGATTTCTTTAGACGCTCCTTTGATCCCAGTAAATGAATTAAACAAATTTTCTATGGCTAGGTTTTGCTGCTGAGTTGCGCCTAAGATTGTGCCATTCATATCTGAGATTTCTGCACATGCTTGCATGATGTCATTTATAGATTCAGCAACAGTGTTAATCTTATCGACACCTCGACTTACCTGATCACGACTGAGTGTCATGGTATTTACCGCCTCTAAAGAACGGCCCTGCAAGGAAGAAATCGTTGTGTTGATCTCATCAATTGAAGACTGGGTCTTTTGCGCTAATTGTCTTACTTCATCAGCTACTACCGCAAAACCACGCCCTGCTTCACCCGCTCTAGCCGCTTCGATTGCAGCATTTAAAGCTAACAAGTTAGTTTGATCCGCAATAGACATAATCACTTCTGAGATTTTCGTGATATTTTCTGTATCCAGTCTTAAAGCTTCAATAACATCAGCGGCTTTAGCAATCGAAGTGGCCATACTATTGGACTCTTCAACACTTTCTAGCACTATGCTTTGGCTATTTGTAGCAACTTCATAAGACTCTTTTGCCCTATTGGCAGCATGAGAAATATTATCTTCAACTTCGACGACACTATTGCGAATCTGCTCTACAGAAACAACAACGGTAGAAATTTCATTGTCCTGTTGTTTTACACCAGACAAGGTGGTTTGCACCTGACCAGTTAGCTCGATAGAAGTTTGCTTTGATTGGTCAACACTAATGCAAAGACTTTCAACCAAATTGATCAAGCCATTCTGCATGGCAACAAAAGCTTGAGCTGCGTGGCCTAACTCATCCGCTTTAAAGATTGAAAGATCAAGCTGCTGGCTTAAATCGCCTTTTTCAACTTGCTCCATTTGTTTGTTTAGCACATTCAAAGGCTGAGTCACTTTACGGATGATGCTTCTCGCTAGCACTAAGACTAAAATAAGCACGACACCAGAAATGATTAATATGACATTCGTGGCATCATCTAGGTTCTGCGTTTCTTGTTGCTGAATTTCAAAGGCATCGTCAGCAATATAAAGTTGCATATCACTTAGAAGATCTACTATTTCATTAAATGGCGCTAGCATAGGTCCTAACATGGACTCTCTTGCTTCCATCACCATACCTTCATCCATTAAGCGTATGTAATTCTCTTGCTGCTTCTTATAGCTAGTTATTAAATCTCTATATTCTTCGACATATTCATGCACATAAGGATCTACTGCTAGTCCCATCATGTCTTTTAATGCATTGTCTACCGCAGCTTCATTTTCAGCTATGGTTTGGAGAATTTTCATATGCTCGGCTTTTTCTTCAGTCAAGCCGTAGTCCAGTGCAAAACGTCTATAAGTTACTGTGTAATAACGCAAATCAGAAACAGTTGAAAGCAAGGTAATGTTTCTTTCAACGACATTCGTAAATTGGTTTTTGACTTGATTGATTGCACCTGAGGTATAAGCCCCCAAAGCAACAATAGACAAAAATAAAACCAAAAAGGTAATTTGCAATGAGCGTGAAATAGAAATTGAATTAAACATAATCGACCTTAGTTATCCGTAGACTATTGATCTTATATAAACTAATAAATTTAGCTAATAAATATTAGCTATTCTGTCAATTAAGAGTCTTAAAAAGCCATTTAGTTGCCAGCAATCTGTAAATTAGCTCTTTTTTATCATTTACCCACAAAAAGACAGACTTCTAACTAGAAAAAACAAATATCACCAAATCAAATAACACCACCAATATGATATTACAATTTTGTAATGTCAGGTAATATCTAAGCCTATTCATGTCCCGTACTTTTCCAAAAGCCAGCATTAATTTGATTGATTTTTAGAAACATCAAAACAATTAAATGGCGTCAAAACTGGAAGCGCTAACACGCTCTCTCCAAATTCTAATAACAATAAATGGCGAATGCCTTTGGAAATTTTATGAATCGAATACCTTCCCTCATTAAACCTATCGCAATGAGTAGCTTACTGCTAACTACCAGTCTTATACCAAACCTCGCCCACGCAGGTGACTGGATGGTAGGTAGTGGTATATATGACATTACGGGTCCAGCAGCTGATCGTGGCATGGTAGGCTATGGTGATACAGGCCAAACTACTCAAGGGATTTTTACTCGACTTTGGTCACGTGCATTTACGATTGGCAATGCTTCAGGTGATAATTTTGTTATCTTTGTGAGCGCTGATCTACAAAGCATTACTCAAAGTATCCATCAAGGGGTCATGGCAAAAGTT
The DNA here is from genome assembly GCF_000967665.1 of Marinomonas sp. S3726. Lineage (NCBI taxonomy): Bacteria > Pseudomonadati > Pseudomonadota > Gammaproteobacteria > Oceanospirillales > Oceanospirillaceae > Marinomonas > Marinomonas sp. S3726. Next base: position 4,615 of record NZ_JXYC01000023.1, read on the forward strand.
GCTGCTGACGATAGCCTCTCACCCTATCTAAACGAGCAAAATATTATGCTGACAGCCACTCATACCCATGTAGGGCCTGGGGGCTATGACCATAACATCATGCTTAACCTGAGCGCCTTAGGATACGACGAAGACAATTACGCAGCGGCTGTTGAGGGAATTTATCAGTCCATAGTCAAAGCCTTTAATACTAGAACACAAGGTAATATCGAGTTTGCGCAAGGCAAGCTGACAGATGCTAGCATTAACCGTAACCCTAGCATTTATGATGCTAACCCGGATGCAAAAAATTATGACTCTAATGTAAATGATACAATGACAGTGCTTAAACTAGTGCAAGATGATGGTACTGAAATTGGCATGATAGATTGGTTTGCAGTACATAATGTATCAGCTCCTCAAACATACCGTTATATCAGTGGCGATAACAAAGAGATGGCAAGCCAGTTATTTGAGAGCTTAAAGGGCTCTCAACCTCCTTTTAATACTGGCTTTGTTGCGGCTTTTGCTAATAGTGAAGAAGGCGATGTGTCTCCTAATGTATGTGGGGCACAAGATGGTTGTATGCAAACCACTAAAGAAAACGTCTTATTATCCGCGACTAAACAGTTCGATAAAGCTTTAAGTCTATATGAAAACACGACTGACTCTCTTTCTGGCATCCTAGATTACCGCTTTCAATATGTAAAAATGCCGGGTTATCAAGTGTCATCACAATATACAGGTGAAGGCGATAAAACTGTATGTGAAGGAACGGTTGGTTGGTCATTTGTCGCAGGTGCAGCTTGGGATGGCCCAACCAACATGGATGGTGTGTTAGAAGGTATGACACAGGATAACGAAGGTACCTATTGGAACGAAAATGATACCTTGTTAGGTAATGTGATGGCTGGTTACCCGCTTTTAGGTTTATTAGATGCCTTTTCAAACATTACGACAGGCTCAGATGAGCATCATGAATGCCAGTACCCTAAACCAACTTTTGTAAATGCTGACTTAAATGAGTCCTTCCATTTATATTCTGACACCCTTCCCTTCCAGATCTTCCAAATTGGCAAGTTAGCTTTGGTAGGTATACCTGGTGAAATGACGACCATGTCTGGACGCAGATTAAGAGCAGACCTTGAAACGATACTTGCCGCGAAAGGTGTTGAACATGTTGTTATGGCAGGTTTGGCAAATGCCTATACTGGCTATATCACCACAAATGAAGAATTTGATAAACAATACTATGAAGGTGGTCATACCATTTATGGTCCCGATACCTTAGCCGCTTACCGCCAGATTTATTCTGGTTTAGCCACTGCTATGGTAAACGATAGCCCAGTGACTGCAGGCCCAACACCCGTGAATCGAGAAAACGAACAAGTCATTTATGCGCTGGGTGTCGTATATGATGATAAGCGACTCTGGGAATCCTTTGGGGAAACGGAAAAAGACGCTAACTCAAGTTATAAACAAGGTGATACCGTCACTGTAAAATTTAGATCGGGACACCCTCAAAATAACTTTAAAACTATGGATGCTTTTTTCAAAGTTCAAAAAGAAGTCAATGGTAGCTGGGAAACGGTTCTAACCGAGAATGACAAAGATACCCTATTCGTTTGGATACGAGATACGGATGCTGATTGTCTTGCTTGTTCATACGCTCAATTAGAATGGAATATCGCAAGTGATATGGACAAAGGCAGATACCGTATTCGCCACGAAGGCCACTGGAAAAGTGGTTGGACAGGCTCAATTAACAGCTATTCAGGCAAAAGCCGTACTTTTGAAATTCAATAGAAGTTAATAAATCATCGGATAAATACAGCTTGGACAAGGTGTCCAGGCTGTATTTGGTTCTATTCTTGTTTTGAATGCGCTATTTTCAAGCAGCATTTAAAGAATATGAAAGTTGACTAAGGCAATAAGTGAGCTAATAAATGGCGCTTTATTTCATTGCTTGCAAAGCTTTTATTGACACTTATCTGATAAATACCCTGGTAATCTTCTGCAGTTAAATTAAATGTCTCCATTACCTTCTGTACCTCTTTGGTCATAGTGGTATTAGATACTGTACGGTTATCCGTATTGATAGTCACCGCAAGCTTATCTAGATAGAAATCACGAACTGGATGCTCTTCTAGACTCTTTACAGCTTTAGTTTGAATATTACTACTAGGGCAAGTTTCTAAGGCAATATCGCCCTGTTTAACACTTTTATAAGCAACTTCATGATCTTTTATATCTATGCCATGTCCGATACGTTCTGCGCCTAATAAATGTATGGCGTCTTCAACGTTTTGGCCAACACCCTGCTCACCCGCATGAATGGTAATGTGATAACCAAGCGATTTAGCATAATCGGCATGCTCAACAAACTCATGACAAAAACCTTCTAGCTCAGCACCAGCTAAATCAAAGGCTACTATGCCACTATTTAAATAAGTTGCCCCTGCATCTAAAACCGCTTTGATATTATCTTTAGGTAAGGTTCTGAGTATGGATAGAATATAATTACCTTTGATATTGTAATCTGATTCAGCACGCTTCATACCTGCAACAACACTGGCCATTATGTCATCAAAGCTCAAACCCGCTTCTTGGTGTAGCTGAGGGCCAAATCGCACTTCCATATAAGTAACATTTTCTTTCGCGGCATCTTCAAATAGCTCATACGAGATACGCTCTAAGGCATCACTTGTTTGCATAACAGAAAGTGGCAACTCAAAACGTTTAAGATATTCAGGCAAATTAGGGCAAGTTTCTGGCGCTATCATGAGCTGATTGATTTGCTCGATATCTTGGCTAGGTAAGCTAATGCCTTGCTTGTTAGCAAGATCAATTATAGTACTGGGACGAACGCTTCCGTCTAGATGACAGTGAAGATCAATTTTTGGCAGGTCTAAATAATTCATATGAGTCTCTATCTTTAATACAAACGCACAAGCCCTTGAGTAATAAGCAAGGTATTGGCCATAAAGTTACAGACTTCATAATCAAGAATTTAAGGCTCTTGGTAGAAACTCCCAAACCATATCATTGGGATTATACGAAGCAATTTCGCGGCTAAATTAACATGTTGAACCAAAGCTGGCAATCATAAATCAAGCTTATGGTTCGCTTTCTTGCTCTTCTATTTCTACTTCTACTTCTACTTCTACTTCTACTTCGGCTTCTGTTAATTCTGAAGATGTTTCTGCAGTAGCGTTTGTTTCATCGACTAAAGGTGGATCGAAAGAAACGTCATCTAACAGTATCAAAGGTTTTTCTTCGGCTTGAGTTTTAGCGTCTGTTTTAATTTCATCTTCTGGAATAAATTTATTTATCCCCGACTGCACTAATCCTTCATCACAACTGCCTTGGTATTCAAGCCAATGAACTGTATTGCCTACCAGTACGATACTGCCAGAAACTAAAAATGTTGTAACCGGGATGAGGCCAGCAACGGCAACACAACTGGTATTTCCACCACAATCCAATCCACCTAAAGAAATAGCATCTAAGGTCAACTCTTTAGTATACATCTCACAGTTCTTTGCATAGGTTTGGCTATGCTCAACTTTAGGTACAAAAGCACATGCAGCTAGGTTTAATACCAGCACTGTAACAAGAGTGACCTTTATAACAGACCTCAAACTTTCTCCTTCACTTTTATAAATGAGTAATCAAGGTTAAATTAAGCGTTTTTCTTTTTCAAAACAATCGGTTAAATGCTTAATTAGTAATTTTATCCGCGTCTGATTCCTTAAGTCTGGATGCGTTAACAACCAAAGTTTGCTTGTAACTTGAGGTTGAACCTCAAACAACTTAATTAAACCTTGTCGCTCCTGGTCATTAGGTAGAATCGCTAATCCATGCCCTGCTTCCGCCAAATAAGACATGCTATTTAAGTCATTTGCACGCACAAAAATTTGCTCTGAAAAGCTTTTATCCAACAATGGAAAAGGAGCTACTTTTTTTAGGAACTCACTAGCACCTATAATCGAATGATTTTTCATCTCTTGCATTGTTCTAGGAGAGACTTTATTTCCCCCTTTACTATCAAGATAGTTAACGCCACAAAAAACACTCCAGGGAATATTCGCAACCACCTTACCGACTAGGTTTTCAGGAGGTTGCGCATTAGCTCTAATCGCAACATCGGCTTCTCGCTTATTCAAGTCAAAGTCAAGGTTCCCAACTAATACCTCGACGTCAATATCAGGGTAAGCCTGATTAAAACTCGCTAAATAACCAGGTAAATAGTGATAAGCAATATTATTAGGTGCGGTAATACTTACCTTTCCCTTAGGTTGATAGTCCTTACCTGCTATATGGCGTTCTATATCATCAAAAGCGCTTTCTATTGTTTTCGCTAAGACAAGAACCTCTTCCCCCAAACCAGTTAGTTGGTAACTATGTTGAAAACGCTCAAACAAGCGACCGCCCATTTCTTTCTCTAATGCATTTAAGCGTCTAAACACAGTTGAGTGATTCACAGATAAACGCCTTGCTGCTGCAGATAAAGACCCTGTATTAGCAATCGCTAAAAATACCTTAAATGCATTCCAATCCATTAATACTACTCCATCTTGGTTCGGGGCTTGAGTGAAAGACTTACTAACACTTTCAAGCTAAGACATGTGCCTTACACCTGCCTAAAGTTAGACAACTTAAGAGTATTCGATCTCACTACTCAAAGTCTCTGTGCAAATGCGCAAATTGGTTTTGCATATTTTGCTAGTTTTCATGCAAAGGTGCATTAAACATAATACCACTCAAGGTATATCACTCAAAAATAGTATCCAAGAATAAAACGCATTAGTTGGAGAGAAGAATATGACTCAGCATTTAGCAGAATTAAATAAGCAAAACTTAGATGTAAGCGATGCCGAAATCACCTTGATAAGCCATGTCTTATGCCCTTTCGTACAACGCTCAGTCATTATATTAAAGGAGCAAGGAACCTCTTACCAGAGGTTAGATATTGACCTTGCCAACAAACCTAACTGGTTCGCCAAAGTATCCCCTTTAGGTAAGGTGCCAGTACTAATGCTTGAGGGCAAAAACAGCCTTTTCGAGTCTCAGGTGATTTGTGAATACCTAGATGAAATCAACACATCCAGTATGCATCCGGACAATGCCTACGAAAAAGCACATCACAGGTCTTGGATAGAGTTTGGTTCAGGTATTTTAGGCGATATTGTTGGTGTGTATAACGCTACAGACAAGGCAGGGCTTGAGCAAAGCTTACAGAGTATTCAAACCAAATTGTCCCAGGTAGAGAAGCAATTAAGCCAAGGCCCATTCTTTTCGGGTGATACATTTCAGGTTATAGATGCAGTTTACAGCCCTATCTTTAGGTATTTCAATACCTTAGAGAAGTATGTCGATTGCAGCTTTTTTGAAGTTCTTCCAAGAATAAGTGCATGGCGACATGCCTTATCACAAAGAGCGTCCGTGCAAACCGCTGTCGCTATGGATTATCCAGAAAGATTAGAAACCTTCTTTAAAGCGAGAAATGGCTACCTTTCCAGCCTAATCTCTTAAACAAGAGATTGAACTCTACCTACCTCACCAGTCTCTAAACGCACCTTGATGCCATGTGGGTGACTAGGAGATTTGGTGAGTAAGTTTTGCACCTTTCCTTGGGTTAGTTGTCCACTACCCTGATCTTGCTTTTGAACAATATTAACTTGAGCACCAATTTGGATATCTCGTCTTGCTGGGGTTGCCATAATTAGCTCCGCTAAATAAGCAAGAAGCCTATATAAATGCACTTAGTAATACAAGAATTCATATTTAAATCTAATTCTTCAACATTTTCTGGCGTTAGAATATTGGTTATTCAATGGCTATTAGCAAAAAGCAAATTTTTGGAGCAAAGAAAATGACTCAACTGAAAATCGAAATCGTATCAGATGTAATGTGCCCTTGGTGTGTTGTGGGCTATAAAAATTTAGAAAAAGCATTATCAGAGCTATCGCCTAAATTAACTGCCGACATTAGCTGGCAAGCGTTTGAGCTTAACCCAGACATGCCAACTGAAGGTCAAAACTTATCAGAACATCTAATGCAAAAGTATGGTCAAACTAAGGAGCAAAGTGTAGAAAACAGAGCTCATCTTACTAAGCTTGGTAAAGATGCTGGTTTTGATTTTAACTTTGATGAAAACAGCATAATGATTAATAGCTTTGATTGTCACAGACTCCTAACTTGGGCAAAAGGCTTTAACAAGCAAACAGAGCTGAAACTAGCACTCTTTAAAGCACATTTTAGTGACAAGGTTTACCTAAATGATGAGACTGAGTTATTACGAATTGTCGAGTCGGTAGGTTTACCTCTAAACGAAGCCAAACAACTTCTTGCTAATAGCGACTTCTCGGACATTGTGCGAAGTGAGCAACAAAAATATAGAGAGTTAGGTGTTTCTTCAGTCCCTACCTTTATCATTAATGACAAGTATGCCATTAGTGGTGGTCAAGCGGCTGCAACCTTTAAACAAGCACTAGAGCAAATCAGTGCTGAAACTGAAAGCGCTTAGTAGCTTATTTAGCCATGGATGTAGGAGTATTTGAAATGTATTTCTACATCCATAAACTTCCAAATTTAAGATAAAACGCTCTCTGTGAAGTCAAAGATCGACAGGAATAAAGGAGAAAACTCTTTGCCCTTGTTCTAATTGGACTTCACCGCTTGATAATGTTTTAAAGCGAAATGTCATAGTTTTAGACTTCTCTTGTAAAAAAGAACGCTGTGTTATATTGCGTTCTCTAAACTCAACACTGTCTTTTGATAAGGCTATCAGCCCCTTCTCTAACAGAAAGTCGTAAGCTTCTTTTCCGTAACATTCATTTTTGATTTGATAAGTATTACCTTGAATATGAATTTGATCAGGGCAACTAAGTTCAGTGTTACCAAGACCGATTTGAAACCATATTTGTGCAGGTAAAGAAGCGCTAAATAAAAGTCCAAAGTATAGAAGTTTTTTATATGAACTAGTTATCACTGTAAGCCACTAATCTGACCGAAATATGACTGGTAAATAGCTTGATAGCGACCATCCTGCTTCATCGCTTTAAGCTCTTGATTGTAACCCTTCATCACCCTTTCTAAGCCTTTGTAATCTGATGCTTTAACAAAGGTGTTGTAGTAGGGCTTTTGTTTTAAAGGTTTTTCTAAATAGACAATATCATCTGAATAACCTTCTAATTTTGCTTTATACAAGGTTTCAACGGTATTGCTGGCATAGGTATCAAAGCGCCCATGTACCAGTTTCTTAAGATTAAGATTATTATTTACTACTGTATCTAGGGTAAATACTCCCTCTTCGGCAGCTTTCCAAAAACCAGGAGTATAAGCAAACCCACTTGTAGCCCCCACTCTTAAACCAGCTAAATCAGTGTAAGAGTTGTAATGTATTTTCCCGATACTTTCCTTACGGATAAAGAAGTTCCAATTGAGATTAATATGAGGCTCTTCAGCATAGGTTAATAGGTTAAATCGCTGAGGCTTTTTCGATAAGGTAAATACCATATCAACATCTGAATCTTGCCACATTTTGGTCAAACGGGTTGAAGAACTAACAAGTTCAACTTGGTAATCTAGATCCAGTTTACCCATAATTTCATCGAGAATTTCAATGTCAAAACCGGTTAACTTATTGTCTTCATTGTAAAAACGATAAGGTGCACCTGGAATGCCAATAATTTTAAGCGTATCTGCTAACAAAGTATTCGCTGATAGAGCAAACATAAGAAATAGCAATATTCCCTTTCTATGCATCTTGCTTACCTTTTGTAATTCAAAAACAAGAATAGTGTAGCGAGCTTATATGACGAATTAAGTCATGGTCTTCCTTAGGCTAACGAAAAGATCAAGCACCATTAACTCTATTAAAAAAGTGAACTATTAACCAGTTTTAATAAGGGAATTTCAGAAAATTTACGCTTAGTTTCATTCTTGGAATTAGCTTTAGAACTGGGTCAAATCGCCTTTTCTCTTGAATAAAATTAAACCTAGATGTCAGATGGAATATCAATAATGGAGAGCCTGGGCTGCTCTCCATTGGCCTGGGGCGGGTTTATCTTATTTACTGTCAGTAAAAACTGGTTATTTGACTAACTTAATTAGTTCTTTAAAGACGCTACCTTCAGCCTTTTGCTGCAGTTCAAACAGAGCCATTTCAGAGCCAGTTAATCTTGCTCCTGCCGCTTGCATTGCATTAATCCCAAGTTGTTTGTTTTCCATGGTTCTTGAGCTGACCGAGTCGGTTGCTAGATGCACCTTTAAATCCATTGCTAACAGGTCTCGAACAGTTTGATACACACAAATATGACACTCAATTCCAGCAACTATCCAATCCGTCTTGTTTGTTTCTAAAACTGCCTCTTTAATCTCTTCAGAACCCAATGCACTAAAGCTTGATTTAGCATAAGCAACGTCTGTTAAGTGTTTTGCAATATCAGGATGAGTAGCTCCTAGTTTCTCTGGTATTTGCTCAACCCAAATAATAGGAAGATCAAGCAGTTTTGCACCCTGAATTAGAATGCTTGTCTGCTTAAACAAGGATTCCTTTTCATACATCTGCTCAGCAAGGTTACCCTGAATATCGACAATAATTAGACCGGTATTTTCTATATTAATCATAGCTACTCGCTTAGGTTGATTGAGATGTTTTTGTCACATCAAATAGGAAAAAAATTCGTATTGGATTGGTGGGGGTTTACTTAAAATAAACGAGCAACCCATGAGCTTAAATGCGTTCACAATTCTATCGATTCGATAACATAATACAAGACTTAGCCTTTTCACATGGGGAACCTAAAATCAAAGTGCATATCTCGTTATAAGTTCAAGCACTTTTCCTCACGCACTAAGGCGTAAGAATTTAGTCATAAGCCCTTGATACTCAGGATAAACAGAAAGGCTTCTTCTATAATTGCCTTGCGAAATAATCATCAATGATTTTTTGATACTCGCCACTTTGCTTTAAGCGGCCCAATGTTTTATCAAACTCATCTCTTAATTGAGTAAGTTTACGCTCCTTAGAGAAGGCGATGTAACTTGGCAAGTTTTGAACACTAATAGGAAGCTCTTTAACATCACTTTCCCTATCGAGTTTTTTTAGGATGTGATAGCCACCGTACTTGGTACTAGCGACCATATCTACTCGCTTCTTCAATAAGAGCCCAAAGTTTTGAGTACCTTCATTCGCTTCTTCAACCCGCTTAAAGGTGTCAGTTTTTATGGCATTATCAAGTTTTAAGCCATAACTTATCTTGCGTACTACGCCTAAGCTATAGGTATCTAATTCCCTAAGGTCTCCATCAAATGCTATCTTAGAGTCTCTTCTCACAAATAAGGACACGGCCTGTTGCATCAAAACCTGATTTGAGAAATCTGCAAAGCGCTCTCTTTCAGGGGTTTTAAAGGCAGTAAAGACTGCATCACGACTCCCCTCTTTGATATAACGCATTGCCCTAGCCCAAGGTAACACCTCAATGGTTATTGGCTGATTCATCTCTTTAAAAGTACGTCGAATAACATCAACAGCCAGCCCCTTAAGCTGGCCATCTTGAGTATATTCATAAGGAGGGTATTCGAGAGTAACAAGGCGTATTGTTTTAGCTTGAACAAGTGAGTTCATCACTAAAGTTGCAGTGATAGCAATGAAAATACGGTAATACAAAATATTTACTCCCTTAAATATCGTGTCACATTCAGTTCAATAATGATAAAGATAACATTAACTTAGCTAAGGTGCGAACCTTGAAAGCATCTCCACCTGACTAAATTGAACCATAATTCAGAATATAAAAAAGCCCCTTGTTACGGTTTAACTCGCAACAAGGGGCTAAAATGAGATGAAACTCAAATAGCTTTGATAAACGCCTATTCAGGTACTAACAAATCACCCACGCCCTCAGCAACAGCACCAGCTAATTTGCCTGGAATCCCTTTGATTTGATCACCCATAAAGTTTTTAATGGTTGTCCCATTTTTTAAGTTCTCACGATTAATTTTCTTAACCGCTGCTTCAAATGCTTCTTGGTCTGTGCCTGGGATAAAGTTGGTTTCCCCTCTCGCCGCATTTAAAGCCTGCATAGCACCTGGTTTTTTGCTGGTGATTTGAATGCCTTCAGCGATAAATGCTTTCGCTTCAGACTGTAAATCACGATAAGCACTGTAAGTTGATTTCTGACAGTACTCATTAAAATTGCCGACCTTCTTGCGCCTTACCCAAGCTTTCGCTTTTTTAATCGAATACCCCATTTTCATGGCTCTAGTGGGTTTAGCTTTTTTCGCCTCAATCAAATTAATAAAATTATAAGGAGAGCCGAAAGACGGCATACAAACCACATAGGAGGCTAAAACAGGCATATCTGTGATGGCTTTTCTGAACCATATTCTAAATGTCTGATCTACCAAATTTTTATGCTTCATTTTATTGCAGTCAAGCACAAACATTCTGAACTTCTCACGCATTTTCTCTTTATCGATAATGCCTTTAAAGAATAGAAATAGCTCAACCACAGCCGTAACAACAGCAGAAACAGCAGCAGAACCGCCCGCTGTTGCGATAGCAGCAGCACCTTTTACTGTACTAAATAAGGCTCTGCCACCTGATTCAATGGCTACACTTGCAATTTCTGAACGAATTCTTTCAATAACGTCACTGGCAACTGGGTATTTAGCTAGATCAGACAAACGTTCCGTCTTAATACGAATAAAGACTTTGTCTAAGGCTTTTATAGCTTCTCCAGCAGCGGTTTTGAGATCACCAATACCTGGTGCAATTTCACCAATGACCTTTTTTACCGCTTCAGGAATTAAATTAAATATTTCCTGACAAATTCTATCTAAAAAAGCACTGCATGCTTCGCCTATTTTTAACACATCAATATAAGAAACAATTTTTTCTTTGATTTTGGAAATAATAGCCGTAACAAAATCGACACCTTGGGTGATATAACCATCTTTTCCGGTTGCCAGATTACTTATACCATCGTATAAATCATTAGCCTTACCACCAAAATCACATGCTAATGGTAGTAATTCCTCCTGCACTTTTTCTCTTGGCGTTCGCTCATCACACACCAGTTTGCTACTTGAAAACACTTCTAACAAAGCGCCATACAAGGGTGTTAATGTCATGCTTGTTCCTGTGGTCGGCATAATTGGGCTCCCCAGAATTATGAATTTATCAGTGGCTAAAATATAAGGTTTTTTTATAACCAAAAACCTTATTTTGATTAATTATTTTCGAAGCATATATCAATAATGTGCAGTTACCATGAATCAGTTTTATCTAATTTATGCTGCAAAAGAGACAAACCTGTCATCAATATATGTAATAGCACTGAATTTATCCAACCTAGTTTCATTTAGAAAACTTGCTATAACGCTAAGCTAATCTTTCTTCATATTTTTCTCAAATTAAGACTTACGCAAAATAAGTAGCATTATAAGAGTCATATTGAAAAACGAGATTTACACTTAATACCTAGTTTTTTTAACCTAAGTCGAGCTGAAATAAATAGACTAATGAAAAGCATAATAGCAGTAGAGCCGGAACCAATCGCGCTTGCTGGAGCACCTTTTAACCCACCACCTCCTCGTGAACCTTTAAGTGTATCAATCTCATAAATACTATCTGGGATATTCGTTAACTCATAAGGAGACCCTGCTTCTATCTCACTATACTCATCATTTAAAAAGGCATTTAAAGGATCTGTATCGCCACTATTAGCCTCAAATAAAATGTTTCTAAAAACACTTTTATCGATATCCAAATTGCCGTAATCAATTGCTAGCTGAATAGAGTTATCAACTAGACGAGCACTGATGTCAGATGAACCACCCAAACTTGTTAATTCTGAATAACCGAATGTGCTTTCATCAGTGACGGTAAGTCCTGTGCCCGTGACCCCTCCATCAAGTGGATCGTCGTACCAAGCTTGGGTATTATCAAAAGCATTTTCACTTAAAAATGAATCCGTTAGGCTATCTCCAGCGCCACTTACTGCAAACATATAACCCGTTACTGATTCATTATTAGAAGCGGCAAAATTATCCCGAGAAGAAACCCTTACCCTATAAGTTTCATTGAAACCTTCTAAGGTAGAAACACCCGAATTAATAGAAGAATCACCTACCAAATCGATAGAGAAATAAGCATGTTCATTCTCTTTATCAAGGGCCACACTTGCCGTTGAAATATCTAAAAACTCATAATAAGTTTCAGCAGCTGGCAAACCGCCTAATTCGCTATTCATCGTTGAGGTAGGTCGCTCGTAGAGCTCTTTTCTGTATTTATCCGCGCCTAAATCTATATTCCATAAACTCGCACCTTCATTTGCATTATCGTCCGTTCTAGCATCAGTATAAGTTCGCACGTTGAGCTGATCTTGCCAGTCATCTAAAAAATCACTAGCAAAAACAGGTGTCGAAATAGTGACACTCACCAAGCCAAAAACAAATGAGCTTGATACCATTTGCTTATAATTAGTCTCTGACAGCACATTATAAATTTTCATTATGCTTCTCCTAAAAACTACACGTTATAGGATTCAGCAAATAACAAGCCAAGGTGGTTGTTTATTAGCTGTAATTAACCAAGGTGCTTTGTTTGCTAGCAAAAACTTCCAAGATAAACTGCTTAAAACGTCTTAATCTTGCTACTTCTCGATAATCTGGATGAGACAATAGCCAAATTTCATAATTAAGTTGTGGTTTAGCATCAGGAATACGTATTAATTCATAACATTTATCAGCTAAAAAACAAGGGAACATCCCCATTCCCATCCCAGCTTTAACGGCTTCAAGGTGAAGTAAACCTTGGTTAAATGTATGAATACAAGGAACATCAGGGTAAGGTGACTTCAACACCCAATCAGGCTGCTTTTCTGCGGTCCAACCTAGCCAACGCGCAGTAATAGTTTCACCTTGCAAAGTATGCTCAGCTAAATAGGCAGGCGTTGCATATAAACAGGTTGCAACATCTGATAACTTACGTCCTATTAAGTTTTCTGGAGGTACAGCACCTCTTTCAATAAAACGGATAGCAATATCGGCTTCATAACGAGATAAATCAAAGCGGTTGCTAGAAACAGTGATATTCAAGTTGATTTGGGGAAACTCTTTGCTAAAACGTGCAAGCTCCGGCATAAGAAGTTTATTAGCAATTACATCAGGCGTGGTTAAATGCAGATTCCCAACCAGTTTGGCATCCTTGCCCATTAGAACTTGTTCTGCACCTCTCATCGCCTCTTCTGCTTCTTTGGCATAGTGAGATAAGGCTAAACCATCTTCTGTCATCTGATAGCCAGAAACATTACGATTAAAAAGCTTACTACCTAAACTTTTTTCTAACTGATCAATACGACGAGAAATCGTTGAATGACTCATGCCGAATTCTTCTGCCACTGCCCTCGCACTACCAGAACGACTTAAAGCTAAAAAGAATTTAACATCATCCCAATTAATGGTTTCTTTATGCACCAAACAAGCTCCTATTTTGCATTATTGTTGCAGAAAGTCTCCACGCAATTGTAACTTCGGTCAAGCTAATTCAATTATCCTGTTTCAGCTAAACATAATTCAATTCACTGTTCTGCCAAACTAACCATCAGAACTTGCTAAGTGTCTTTAACCTGAACAAAAAGAGCACCTTACAAAATAAGGTGCTCTTCAGGTTTTACTTTCGCTGATAAGAGTCTTTTATTGCTTTAAAAAGCGAGATCTCAATGCGAATAAGTTAAACTATTTTGGTGTATATGTTGCGCTGATATTGTAGCTTGAGGAACGACTGCTATAACCTCTCACCATGATATATGGCTCATCACCATTTGCAGGCACTGTCACAGTACAGCTTTCTGAGCTGCCACTTGCATAAGGGCGACATTCCCAGTTGCTAGTTGACGCTTCACTACCTAAGGCCACATACAAATCAGCATCATTGGTACCTGTCATTTCAACAATCACATCTGTGCCCGCTTTAGCTGGAACTGAACCTAGCTGAGCTTCTTCATTACGACTCACAGAACCTGAGAAGTTAACGACTTCAACCTCTGGCTCTTCAGGGTTTGGATTATTACCAATGCTCCCTTTTGCAAGCTCCCCCATATAGGACAAGGCTAACTTAGCAAATGGCACAGAGGTCGTCGCGTTCGCATCACTATTAGCTAAGGTATCCCGTGAAGTATGAATATTAGGGTTAATATCACTCATACTACTTTCAAATGGCATGGAAGCAGCAAAACCTTGCTGATACCAAGACGCGTGATCAGAACAACCATAACCACAGCTAGAATAGCCGACTTCAATGTTTTGGTAAGTTTCAATTAGATCTACAACAAAGCTATTTTGCGAACTGTTAGTGTAATCTGTAAAAATGGTAATATCTTCAAACGAACCATGGAAATTGGTCATATCAAACTGTATGACACCAATCACATTTACACCGCGATCCTTATAATCTTTGGCAATGGCATCAGAACCTAAAAGACCTACCTCCTCAGCTGCATAACCCATAATTTTTATAGTTTTTTGCGGATGATAATCTTGATCGACAAGAACGGTTAAGGCCTCTGTTAAAACAGCAACACCAGAAGCATCATCATCGGCACCTGGCGCATAGGTACCTTCACCGGTTGAACTACCTACAGTCGAATCAATGTGAGCACCTAGTACAACCACTTCATCAGTGTCGTCAGTACCATTAATTGTCAAAATGATGGATGGTTGATCCCAACTGGCATGCTCGAAATATTCAACAGAAATATCGCTACGACTTGATGCTATAGAAGCCCAATTATCATGAATCCATTGTGCTGACTCTAACCCTGAACTTGTTGTATAAAAACGGTTAGTATATGAAGTAGATAGATGTTCAATTGTCATTGCAATATTAGAAGCATTTACAGCATCAACCATAGGTGTAACGTTTGCTGCATTATTAATACTATAACTGGTTGCAATTAGCGTATCTGCTTCAGATGCTTGCACTTGAGCCAATGCAGCTTCAGCTTCAGCTAAGCTGTTATGGCGAGTATAACCACCACATCTATGATTATTCAGATGTAACATTTTAGAAAAAGTCGCAGCATCCGAGCTGTTCATTTTATAAATATTAACGCCTTTTTGACTCGCTATACTTTCAATATTTGACGCAGAGTCCATGATTTTCATTTGTGTTACTGTCTTTTCATTACTTCCATCAGTCACAATCCAAGACTGTTGTTCTTCTGCATAAAGGTTGCATGCCAGTAAAGTACATATCGCAGCTGTTATTTTATTAAGTGTCATTTGATACTACCTATCCATCTGGTTTGAATATTTAAACCCAAAATTCCATTTACTTTTTGAGTAAAGAATATCTAGATTTATTCGCTTAATTGCTTGTTCTGATGCCCTAATACTTTCTTCACTTAAAGAAGAATAAGATCTAACAGATCTAAAAAAGGTCGTCATAAAAAGCTGCTAATTACTCTAAAAGACGGTTTTTTGAATTACTACTGAACAGGACTCACTATCAAACAAGCTCAAAAATTAGACAGTTTTGATGGCAAAAAGCTCACATTTTGGTTTTCATTTTGTATGACAAAAAGCATGTTTTACGAAAACCTTTACTTTTTAAAAGTCACTATTTGAATAAACCTATCAATCAAATCGAGTCAAAGCTGTCATACACTCCTTCGATTTAACTCTTAGCTGATTACAGATAAAATTGTATTCCTAACACCAAACACGAAAAGCCTTCCAGATAGAGAGTTTATTTACTAAGCAAAATGCTATGCATTTTGACATCTATTCGGATGAGTTACATTTTCTTACGTTCCACCTTGAAATAAGACATAAACCATTGATATTTAAACATTATTTATGATTTAAATGGTTTCGTTTTCTCTTTCTTTCAAAGTTGGACCAATCGGTCAGATTGTTTTAATTTATTATTATCGCTATGCTTTAAAACCTCATCAGCCATAATTTTCAATGACCTAAATCAGATTTTGTGATTTTTTAGAATTTTTATGGTCAGCCTCTTTATTCCTCGGAGCACATTATGACCCTAAAACTCAGACTAATTTTAGCTTTTGTCCTTGCAGTTATTATCACCACAATGACAATGGGGCTTCTTAGTTTTTATCAAGCAAGAAGCGTTCTATTAGAGCGAGTTATGGTGTCAGAACTACCTGCTCAAATCGCTCAGATAAAAAGCGAAATAGACAGTGAAATTGAACTGCTAACCGCAACGGCTGAAACCTTAGCCAATAACCAGTTCATTCTTAACTGGGTTGAAAGAGGGTTTCCAGAAAGTGAGGAGCAAAATTTAGTTCACTTACTTAAAGACATTAAAAAGCAGTTTAACCTTGAGGTAGCCTCTTGGGCCGATAGAGAAACAGGTAAGTACTGGGATCAGAATGGCTTTCTCAGAAAAATGAGACAAGATAAAGATCAATGGTTTTTCAATTTCACTCAATCAGGTCTTGATTCAAATATGAATGTTGATAGAAGTGAGAGTGGTGATAGCGTCATTTTATTTGCTAACTACCAAAATTTAAATGGACGTGGCTTAGCTGGCTTTGGAATGAAGCTAGACCATATGACAGACTACTTGGAAAACTTCAAAATTGGCGATTCAGGTTTTGTTTACCTCGTTGATGAAAACGGTAAAGTAAAAGTTCATAAAGACACTCAACTGCTAGAAAAAGCAGATTTAACCAGCCTATATGATACAAACATAAGCACCAAATTATTAAGCAAGAATGAGCTCAATATCTTAGACAATGGCCATAGTGTTATTGCGAGTAACTACCTTCCTTCTATGGGGTGGTACCTTATTGCCGAGATCCCCAATGATTCAATTTACGGCCCTGTAACCAGTATGGGACAAATTTTGCTCGTACTTGGTATTGCCTTAAGTGCTATCAGTGCCCTAGCCGCGTCAATCATTGCCGCTAAGTTAGTTTTCCAACTTGGGGCCGTTGCAGACAACTTAAAAGAAATTGGAGAAGGTGATGGGGATCTTAGCCATAGATTAAATACAGATGGTGCTTTAGAAATTGCCAATATAGGTAAAGGCTTTAATAACTTTGTGCAAATGATTCAGCACCTTGTAAAACAAGTGATGCAAGATAGTGATAAGTTAAACCAAGCATCACAAGGTATCTCTGCCACTTCTGACAGAATTCGTGAAGATGCTAAATTGCAAAGTGATCGAACCTTATTGGTCGTCTCAGCCATTACTGAGATGGAAGCAACAGTACGTGAAGTCTCAAATAATGCCTCTCACGCCGCGGAGGCAGCGAGTCAGGTTAATACCGAAGTAAACGAAGGGTTAAAACTTGCGTCAGAAGCTAAGAACATCATAGAGAACTTAGCTGATGAAAGTGACCAAATTAACCAGACGGTTTCAGAGCTTGCTAAAAAGACAGATCAGATTGGTAGCATTTTAGAGGTAATCCGAAACATATCAGAGCAAACTAACCTACTTGCTTTAAATGCTGCGATTGAGTCAGCTCGTGCTGGTGAACAAGGACGAGGCTTTGCAGTTGTCGCAGACGAAGTAAGAGCCTTAGCTCAAAGGACGGCACAGTCAACAGATGAAATCCAAGAGATGATCAATCAATTACAAGCTGAGGCAAGCAAGGCACTTAAAGCGTCTCAAAATGGCCGCTCTAAAGCGGTTGAAGGAGCCGAGTCAGTTCAGCAGTCAACCGCCTCTCTTAATAAAATTGCGGAACAGATTGTATCAATGAACGAGACTAACCATCAGGTCGCAGTGGCAACTGAGCAACAACTTATTGCAGTAAATGAAATCAGTCGCAATGCAACTGAAATACAAAGCTCTGTAGACGCTAGCCTAGATATGGCAAATGGACTTTCAGACAGTAGTCAGGATTTAACGGGGTTATCTCATGCGTTAAACCAGCTTGTTATGCGTTTTAAGGTCTAAAAGCATTTAAACCAATGGATAAAGCCCAGTCATTTGGGCTTTATCCATTTATTAGCAGGTGACAATAAATACTCGCCCCATAGCCTAACGCAATCACAGGTGTCCATTTTAAATGGGAATAGAAGGTATATTGGCCTCTAGCCTGACCCATTAAAGCCACCCCTGCTGCTGAACCTATCGATAATAAACTCCCGCCAACACCCGCGGTCAAAGTAACTAACTGCCATTGGCTGTATGACATATCTGGCGCCATAGTCAGAACGGCAAACATGACAGGAATATTATCGACAATAGCAGACAAAATACCCACAAGAATATTGGCCTGCGTTGCTCCTAACTCCCCATATAAAAAGGTTGACGTAAGGCTTAAATAACCAATCAAACCTAAACCACCAACAGCGAGAATAATGCCGTAGAAGAAGAATAAAGTGTCCCACTCAGATTGAGCTATTTTATCAAATACATCGAAGTTGTAAGGGTCATCTTCAGAACCTGGTGGGTTTTCTGTTTGCAACGTCCATTGGTTCGATTTACGTATTAGGTAGAAACTATAAAGTTTTAAATAGCCAAGGCCCAGCATCATGCCAAAAACAGGCGGTATATGAAGATAGCTATGCAAACAAATGGCGGTCAATATAGTGAGAAGGAAGAGTAATACCGTTGTGCTCCCACCGAACTTCATCACCTTTTCACTGGTAACGGAAGACATAGGGCAACCTTTAGCAATTGCAAACTGCATAATAAAGGCAGGCACAAGATAGTTAACAAGAGAGGGAATAAACAAGTCAAAAAAGCCAGTAAAGGCAATGACACCTTTTTGCCAAACCATAAGTGTGGTTATGTCACCAAATGGGCTAAAAGCACCACCAGCATTTGCCGCAACAACAATGTTGACACAGGCAACACCGATAAACTTACTATGCCCTTCGCCAACGGCCATCACCACAGCACACATAATCAAGGCTGTGGTTAAATTATCTGCAATAGGTGAGATGAAGAAGGAAAGTATGCCAGTTACCCAAAATAAAGACCGATAAGAATAGCCTTTATTAATAAGCCAGTTACGCAGTTGGGCAAATACCCCTCTTTCTAACATGGCATTTATATAAGTCATTGCGACCAATAAAAAGAAGAATAGCTCAGTGTATTCTAAAAAATTATGGCGGATGGCATCTTCAATATGTTCTGATTTATCCGCATTCTTGTATACATAAGCCAATAGAATCCAAATTAAACCCGCCGCAATCAAAACGGGTTTGGATTTTCGTAAGCCTAGTTTCTCCTCTAAGATGACGAACACATAGGCGCAAGTAAATATTCCAAGAGCGGTATAACCTACCCAGGATTGAGTTAAATCTAATGTTTCATGAGTTTGAGCAAAAAGTGGCCAAGAAAAAAATAGCATTAAAACTAAAGATAGGTACTTCATCAACATCCCCCTAGCAATCGATTCACCTAAGGCTAGCACAATGCTGGCAAGTTAATGTTTTAATTTACTAATTTTGTTTCTAAATCACTTAAAGCCTAAAAAATTACTTTGTTAATAGCCAATCATCGGATGATATTCTGTAAAGGCAATGACGCCTTAGTCTATGCCCTTCTTCTAACATCCCATGATCAAAATCTTGATTCGTATTTTGCATACCAATCTTTTGCATCACTCTTTGAGAAGGTTCATTTAATAAGCTGGTAAAGGAATATACCTCATCCAGTTTTAGTTCTCTAAAAGCGTAATCTAATGCTAACTTCGCAGCTTCCGGTGCATACCCTTTGCCCCAATGACTTGCATCTAAACGCCAGCCTATCTCAACCATAGGAGCATCTGGAATTCCTGTTCCTACCTCCACTTTATTTAATCCAACAAAGCCGATAAAAGTATTGCTTTCTAATAGCTCCAAAGCCCAAAGACCATAAGCATTTTCACTAATATTCGCCTTTAATCGCTCTGCCAGTTTATCACTTTGCTCTCTACCTAATGGGTTTGGAAAGAACTTCATGACTTTGGGGTCGCTATTGAGTTTGGCAAAAGCGACTAAATCACTTTCTTGCCATTGCCTTAGTTTCAGTCTTTTAGACTCTAAAAACGCCTTACCTTCTTTCACTTCCTTCATCCTTAAATTTGTTTTCAACTGCTTTTATTCAATCAAGAGTTTGATTAAGCCAAGCTTGTATATCAGCAACGACACGATGGGCTTCTGACACACCGCTTGCTCGTTTAAAACCATGATCTAAATTTGGATAGGCTTTATATAAGATATTATCCTTGGTTGCCATTAAAATTTGAGTTTGTTGCAAAGCAAGTTTTGGAGATACATTTTGGTCATCTTCAGTTTGAATAATTAATATAGGATTATCTATCTGCCTAATCGCCTCAGTTTGATCTATTTCAAGCATTTCACGCCACCAGCGATAGCCATGACCACTCATAGTTAGATCAAATTTAGGGCTATTTAAAATATGTTGAGTAAAACCTATAAAGCCCTGTTTCTGTGACTCATCACTTCCATCCATCGAAGTGTGTTCAATATTATAAAGAACATCATCTAGAAACCATCTTCCTCCACCATTAATGGCAATGGTATGAGTAACCTTCTCAAATTGAGCTGATAAGATATTTGCTACCAAGGCTCCTTCACTGCCGCCTAAAACAGCCAAGTTTTTATACTGTTTAGCGGCCATAACATGCTCTAAAACGTGTTTAATATCCTTTACTCTTTGAGATGGAGAATCTTGATCTATGTAGTCTTGTGGACAGTCTTGTCTCTCATTATCAACTCGCCACTTAAGACTCTTATCAATGCCATATTTTTCTATGGTTAATACATCTTTATCCTTCAAACTCGCAGAGAAAACGTTATTAATAGTGTTGTTGTGATAAACACTATTACAGTCGGACCCTTGAATGATTAAGAGTAAGTTTTCAGCTGGGTTAGTTTGTTTTTTTAGATAAAAAGTGATGCTAGATTCGTCATCACGTTCAAGTGTATAAGCGGTATTTTCAAGCTTACCTGCAAAGGTTAATTGGCTTAAAAACACACTTTTTATTAAGCATAGAAATATTAGTCTTTTTTGCATTGGATATCCTTTCCTGCGTTTCATAAATTACTCTGTTCTAGAGGTTGATTGAAAATGGAGCCTTATAAAGACAGGCAAATTAAGTTTTAATTCAATTCTCATAGGTAACTGATTTCAACAAGGAAGATGAATGTCAGGCAAGGTAACGAGTGTCATTTAGAATGACCATGACTTTTTGAAAAACACTGTGGTAAGCAAATTGAAACTATTTATTAGATAACTTTAATACTAAAAGCATAAATCTCGTTAGCCCTTGGTTAAGCTAGTTTTGGACTATGGCTAGCCTTTAAATCCTTACCATAAAGGCTAGCCAGATGTTTTGAATTAACCCACTGCGCCAGACTCAAACAGGGCTTGAATCTCATCCTGCTCTAAACCCAAGGTTTGTTGCAAAATTTTATGGCTATCTTGCCCTAAATCTGGCGGTGCACTTTTATAGCAAAGGGGCGTTGATGACAGATTAATAGGCGATACAATACTGGCAAACTTTTCCCCTTTTTTATCAGGAAGTTCTCTTACCATTTTTCTATGTTTTAACTGTGGATGGTTAAATACCTTATCAAGTGTATTAACCGCACCACAGGGCACAGCAACCTGCTCTAAGGACTCAATCCAGAAAGACATGGTTTCTTCAGCTAATCTGGCTGCAATAATAGGAATGAGTTTATCCCTATGTATGACTCTTTGTTCGTTGGTTTTAAACTTATCATTATCGAGTAGAGAGCCAAGCTTAGCTTGAATACAAAACTTGGCAAATTGTTCATCATTCCCAATAGCGAGAATCACATTACCATCTTGTGTTGCAAAGGTTTGATAAGGAACGATATTAGGGTGACCATTACCCTGTCGCTTGGGGTTCTCACCACTAGCAAGATAGTTCATTCCTTGATTGGCCAATGTCGCCATTTGTACATCTAACAAGGCTATATCCAAGTGCTGCCCCAATTGCGTCGTATGACGGGCCATTAGCGCTGCGAGTATTCCATTTGATGCATAGAGGCCAGTCATCACATCTACAAGTGCAACGCCTACTTTCATTGGTTCACCATCAGGCTCACCTGTCAGACTCATTAAGCCGCCCTCGCCTTGTATCATGGCATCATACCCAGCTTTATGAGCACTGGGGCCGCTTTGGCCAAACCCGGTAATAGAGCAATAAATAAGTCTAGGATTGAGTTTATGAACAGTCTCATAATCTAACCCATACTTAGCCAGTCCGCCGACTTTATAGTTTTCAATCAGAACATCAGAACAGGCAATCAAAGACTTAATAACGGCTTGACCTTGCTGGGTACGAATGTCGATTGCTATCGACTCTTTATTACGATTCGCACAATGAAAGTATGCGGCTTGTGGCGGCTGATCAGCACTTGCCTCTTTTATAAATGGAGGCCCCCAAAAACGAGTATCGTCACCTTTTTTAGGGCGCTCAACTTTAATAACATGAGCCCCCATATCAGCTAGCATTTGCGATGCCCAAGGACCAGCCAAGACTCGGCTCAAATCCAATACACGAATATTCTCTAATGGCGTTTTCATTAGCAAAATGCCTGTAAGCCTGTTATCGCACGCCCTAGAATTAATGCGTGCACATCATGTGTACCTTCATAGGTATTGACCGCTTCTAAGTTCATCACATGACGGATAACACCAAACTCATCGCTGATACCGTTACCCCCATGCATATCACGGGACACACGTGCGATATCTAGAGCTTTACCGCAATTATTTCGCTTCATGAGGGAGATGAGCTCTACGGGGCATTGTTCCTGATCCATTAATCTGCCCATCTGTAAACAGCCTTGTAGCCCCAAACTAATATCAGTTTGCATATCTGCGAGCTTTTTCTGTATTAATTGGTTGGCCGCAAGTGGTCTGTTAAATTGTTTACGATCGAGGGTATAAGTACGCGCTGCTTCAAAGCAAAATTCAGCCGCGCCCATCGCACCCCAAGCAATGCCATATCTTGCTTTATTCAAGCATCCAAAAGGTCCTGCCAAACCTTTAATGTCAGGGAAGATATTTTCTTCCGGTACAAAAACATCGTCCATGACAATTTCACCAGTAATAGAAGCTCGCAGAGAAAATTTACCCTCTATCTTTGGAGCAGATAAACCAGACATACCTTTATCAAGAATAAATCCACGAATCACGCCCTCAAGTTTGGCCCAAACGACGAAGACATCTGCAATGGGTGAGTTAGTAATCCACATCTTATTACCTGTTAGACGATAACCACCTTCCACTTGAATCGCTCGGGTATTCATAGAAGCAGGATCACTACCAGAGTCTGGCTCAGTTAGACCAAAGCAACCAACCCATTCTCCGCTTGCTAACTTAGGTAAATACTTTTGTCGCTGCGCTTCGCTACCATAGGTATGAATAGGATGCATAACTAAAGAAGATTGCACGCTCATCGCACTACGGTAGCCACTATCGACTCGCTCAACTTCTCTTGCAATCAGTCCATAACTCACATAATTAATACCGCTGCCACCATATTCTTCAGGTAATGTTGCACCTAATAAACCTAGCTCACCTAACTCATTCATGATTTCACGATCAAAACGCTCGTTTCGATTTGCCTCTAACACTCTTGGTAAAAGCTTTTCTTGGCAATAATCATGGGCACTATCACGAATCATTCTCTCTTCTTCTGTCAGTTGTGCATCCAGCATCATAGGGTCTTGCCAGTTAAAAGGTGTTAGTGATTTGCTCATAATTAATTCCTGAATTAGACATGTTATCTTTATTTAGTTTGAGTCTACCGACTTACAAAAAATAAATATAATATATAGTTTTTATATTTTTCATAAATTTATTATATTTAAATTCGATCTACTTAGGCCCTATTCATGAACTTAAAACGTCTTGATTATTTCTGCCAACTTGCTCAATTAGGTAACTTTACCCGTACAGCCAGAAAAATAGGCATAGCTCAGCCTGCTTTAACCATTGCCATGCAGAAGCTAGAGCAAGAAGTCGGTTTAAAACTCATAAATCGAGCTGAAAAAAATGCGCTCCTTACTGCAGATGGTAAAGTTTTTTATCAATATGCAAGTGCCCTGTTAGAGCAATCTCAGCAAATGAGCTTAGCACTAGAGGAACTTAAAGGTGGCATGAAAGGCGAGGTATCGCTTGGCGTATCCGCCATGATGGGTTCTTACTTCTTTCCTGAACTACTAACAAAGTTTAAGAAAAAATATCCAGATATTAAGATACGCCTTATCGATCAGGGCACTGATGCTCTTGAAACCATGTTAATTAATAGTGAGTTAGATTTAGCTCTTGTCAGATGTAACCATGAAAATGATCAATTGCGTTATACAGCAAGAATGGAAGAAGAAGTCGTAGCAGCAATGGCAATCACGCATGAGCTTGCCCTAAAAACTCATACGAATTTAGCTGAGTTTTGTCGTTACCCTCTTGTCTTATTCCACGAAGGTTATTTCCTCAGAGAATCTGTCAGCCACTTTTCTAAGCAGAATCAAATTAAGTTAGATATTCGTATGGAGACAAACTTGATCGAATTACAAAAAAGCTTAGTTAAAAATGATGTCGGCATCACAACTTGCTTAGCAAGAACGCTGGTTGGTGAACATGAGATAAAAGCAATTCCTTTCATCCCAAAAATGAGTTTCAAACTCGGGTTAGCTTGGAAAAAGAGCCATTATCTTTCTAAAGCAAGTCAGGTATTTATTCAGTTTTTTGAAGATACAATACGAGATGGAGAGTAATAACTCTCAAATAAAGAGCAGTCTTATTACAAACTGCTCTTTAAGATGCGAATAATAAATTTATTTAGCGTCTACACGACCAACAAATTTACGCTCTTCCACATTAATTTTAATTCTATCGCCTGTCGAAATATGCTCAGGCACTTGCACAATAAGACCTGTCGTTAATTCAGCAGGTTTTGTTCTGGCGGTTGCTGAGCCACCTTTTATGGATGGATCAGTTTGCTCAATCGTCAGCTCAACATTAATAGGTAACTCAAGGCCAACAGGCGAATCATTTACCATAATTACTTGAATGCCAGCTGTCTCTTCTGTGATAAACAATAATTCATCTTCGATTGCATCTTTATCTAAACTGTATGAAGAGTAATCTTCGTTATCCATGAAGACATACTCATTACCATCAGAGTATGAGAAAGCAGAGGCACGCCTTACTAAGTCGGCTAAATTGATCATATCTGAATCTTTAAAAGACTCATCGATTTTGTGGTTGTTAACCACATTGTACATACGCATACGATAAATGCTTCCGCCGGCACGCCCCTGAGGTACAGAACGTTCTATGTCCCTTACGATATATACTTCACCATTATATTCAACAGCTGTATTTTTTTTAATCTCACTGGCTTTTGGCATAATATTTTCTCTAAAATCAAATATTTAAAATTATCACTTCACGCTTTTTATATTCTAAAATAAGCAAGAATCAGAAGCTACTGACTTAGCAAAATTCAACAACAACATTTGATAGACAGCTTAACTAAGCCGTTTTTTCTTTTTAAGATTCAGACAGTAGACAAAAATGATACAGACTCCTGTCCAGAAAATAGAAATTGCAACAAGCTCTTTAAAGCCGACAATATCAAACCAATTATGAGTAAACACCCAATAACTAGTAGAAACCAAGTCGAATAAAAATAGACCAAGAGCCCAGTAAATGGCATCTTTTTTCAGTTGACAAAGAGAGCAAGCTAACCCTAAGCAAATTAGCATGTTTGAAAGGAAATTAACAAACAAGCCAGTTTGTTGAAAATAGTAACCTTCAGCTGCATAAGCAGGAAATAGATCAAACTGAGTTGCTATGATAACAACTGCAAAGAAAGCGATAAAAACAATACAAAAACCAATTGAAATCAAAATACCGATTGGCTTACTCACGTCTTCAGTCTCATTACTATGAGTACCCTGATCCGACAAAACATCCCCTTTACACTAACAGGTTTAAATAAAGCTAATTTGTAAGCTCTATTAAGCTTTAATGGTGGAGAGTTTTAACATGATTTTTTACTTATATTCAAGGTATGGAAACTAAATCACGTTGAGTAATCCTGCATCATTCAGTACTGATTGTTAAACTTCTTTCAAAGTTATCTTGATCCCCTGTACTGTCACTCACTGTCAAAGTCACTTTATAATCACCAGCGATAGCATAAGTATGAACAGGGTTAACTAGGTTTGAATTTGTTCCATCACCAAAGTCCCACAACCAAGTATCTACTGTTCCTGTACTTTGGCTATTATCTGTAAAGGTAACAGTCAGCTTATCTTTATTGGTATTAAAATGGCTAAGTACACCTTCCTCAAAAAGCTTAATTTTTACCGCTTTAAAAGCGTCTTCAACATCTGATTCAGGAAAACCTTTATTAACTGCAGATTGTTCAATACAACGGGCCCCATCTAAGAGGTCGGATTGATGGGTCCAGCAATTCCTAGCTGCATCAATAACAATACGATATGTACTTTCAACTCCCCACTTATTGGCTAATAAATAAAATGGGTAAGTAATCATGCCTATTCTTAAATAGTAGTTTTCACCAGTATTATCGTAATCAAACATACTAGAGATGGCTTCAGATTCCGTTTTGATTCGATCTAGATGTCGTATTCCCATTTTCGACTCTTCATTGTGCTTCCAATTCAGCTTCCCTGTATATTCATATTTAGCTATCACTCCAGAAATATCACCAAAGGCTTCATGCAATGTTCTCGCATCTATCCCTAAGTCATATTTGTATATATCCATATCTGCTATTCGAGTTAATACACCATGGCCAACTTCATGAGCGATAATATCTAACGATGTGAAAAAAGAGACATCCTGCGCGTCTTTAAAGTTTGCATAGACACCATCCCAGTAAGCTTCTGGTTTAGTCGTTGTTGCCAAACCATAGTGAACCCTCAAACGTATTTTTTCCTTTAAGGGCGGTTCACCAAGATATTTTAAATAGATTTCGTAAACCTTTGTGCCATAAAACAAAGCATCGTTTAGTTGCGAATAAGTCCATGGACCATACTCATCCTTTACTCTTGGTACTTCGTAGAGAGCGTTGGTTGGATTGACTTCATCACACA
This sequence comes from Marinomonas sp. S3726, assembly GCF_000967665.1. Lineage (NCBI taxonomy): Bacteria > Pseudomonadati > Pseudomonadota > Gammaproteobacteria > Oceanospirillales > Oceanospirillaceae > Marinomonas > Marinomonas sp. S3726. Next base: position 31,702 of record NZ_JXYC01000023.1, read on the forward strand.
AGAACGAAAAAGCAGGAAAAGTAACTTCATTCACTAAATTGATTAAGCCTTTAGTAGACCTGTCATGCCAATCTGGGTCTATTTCATGGGCCATGTCAGTAACTGCAACCAAACCATTATCATAGACACATGTGCCCCCCCCTAAATCTGAACGATAAGCTCTCAGCCGTTCTCTATCATTTGTACTTAAACCGCCATAATACCAAGCATCATCCTTTGTTTTACCGTTACCTGGGTTTGGATGATCGTCTGAAGGGTTATTCAAAGAATCAGCTATTCCCCCAGGACCTGAAACGAGTGTATTACCGATAAAGTCATGAAATTTAATAACACTAGGCGTCCCTTCTTCTTCACCCTCATTTATTGGATACATTAAAAAGGCGCTGGTATTAGCTGGGATGGGCGTATTGTCAGGAATATTGACTTTAAAATCATTTGAAGCAACTGAATTTAACCAAGCACCACCATTTTTATGGTTTGAAGCATCCGCCCAATATAAGCGAACACTAGTAACTTGTTCATCAGCCACATTGGTTTGCTGCAAATGTAATGTGCCACCTATTTCATCTGTAGATGAATCTAAATCCCTAAAATAATGGGGAGATGCGATTAAATTAATCGGAGTGTTCGTTACTGGATCACTGTCTGATGAGCCTCCACCACAAGAGACAAGCGTAATACTAACGACTAAAATATATGATGCTTGATTGCAACGAAAAGAAGAAAAATCCATTTTCACAGAGTCCCTACGCTTTGTAATACTCTTTCATAAAGTTAAATGTTAGGTATTAAACAAAGAGATTATTCAGTAAAGATCAAAACTTACTTTAAGATCTCACGAATTAGGACAAAGGACACATTCTAACTCTCTATGGATTCTATTGATTAAAAACATACATTAGGTTTGTCTGTTACTAACTGACCAAAAGGTACCTAACATCGATTATTCCCCCACTGTTATCTCTTTTTCAAAACTATCACTATCCCCTGTGCTGTCGCTCACAGTGAGTTTAATTTTATAGGTTCCTGCGTTAGCGTAAGTGTGAGTTGGGTTAATAAGGTGTGAATTCTGACCATCACCAAAGTCCCAAACCCAAGTGTTTACAATGCCTGTACTTTTACTATTATCACTAAAATTAATGGTGAGGTTATTCCTATTCGAAGTAAAATGGCTTAAGACACCCTCATCAAACAACTTAATTTTAACTGTTTTAAATGCTTCCTCTACATCGGATTCAGACAAGCCTTTGTTAATTGCAGCCTGCTCGATACAAGCTGCGGCATGAGGTAATGTTGAGCGGCTAGTCCAGCACCCTTTAGCGGCATCTAGTACAACTGCATAGCTATTATCAATTCCCCACTTATTTGTAAGAAGGTAAAATGGATAAGTTATCATACCGATTCTTAAATAATAATTTTTATCAGCATCGTCATAATCTAAATAACTTTCTATTGCTGTCGCTTCAGTTTTAATTTGATTTAATCGCCTTACCCTAGCTCTCGATTCAGCACCATGTACCCAATCTAATTTGCCTGCAAACTCAAACTTTGCAACAACGCCAGAGATGTCACCAAAAGCTTCATGCAATGTATAGGCATCATGGCTTAATTCATTATCAAATGCTTTTAACTGTGAAATACGACTTAAGACGCCATGCCCGACTTCATGTGCGATTATGTCTAATGTGGCCATTTTACTTACATCTATGATTCCATGAATATTGACATAAGCACCATCCCAATGGGCTGTCTCATAACCTGTTGGGCTTATTTCAGGACCATAGTGGGTTCGAATTCTTATTTTGTCATCGAGAGGAGGCTCTCCAAGGTATTTAAGGAAAAAATCGTAAACGAAAGTCCCATATGACATAGCGTCATTTATAGCTGAATAGCTCCAAGCCCCGTGCTCATCTTTAATTCTAGGCACTTCAAATGAAAGGTTCGTTGGTGTTACTTCATCGCATAAGAATGAAAAGGCGGGGAAATCCACTTCATTCACAATATTCGCTTTCCCGTTAGACGAGTTTGCTTCCCAATAGGCATCTCTGCCATTGGCCATATCAGTGATAGCAACCAAACCATTGTCATAGACACAAGTACCACCACCTAGGTTAGATCTGTAAGCGGGTATTTTTGGCCTATCTTTAGTACTTAATCCACCATAATACCAAGCGCCGTTCCTAGTTAACCCGTCACCAGAGTCTGGATGGTCATCACCTGAGTTATTTAAAGAGTCTGCTATCCCACCAGGGCCAGATACTAAAGAATTACCAATAAAGTCATGAAATTTTATCAGATTAGACCTACCTTCAACTCCCTCAGCATTGATCGGGTAAACAAGAAACGCATTAATCTTATTGGGCAATGAGGTATTTGCAGGAATAGTAATTTCACCGCTATCTGGTACTGTTACAGTTAGCCATGAATCACCAGATCTGTTACCAGAAAAGTCTGCCCAATACAAAGAAACTGATTCAACTTTTTCTGAACTGTTTTCTGGAACTAACAGCTGTAAATTTCCTCCGATTTCAGCAACCTCACTATCTTGATCTCGAAAAAAAATATAGGACCCTGTGCTTTGAGATGAGCTTGAGGCATTGTTACTTGTGCCAGTATCTGAAGATCCTCCACAACCAGCCAATATACTAAACAAAGAGATAGTACTAAGCTGAATGGCTAACCTTCGTTGACCGGCCGCCTTAAAGTTAAATTCCATTTTCATATTTCAAGTTTTGCTCGCTAGCCATTATCAAGCTCTACTCCCCATCAAACACGAATAAAAGAGCTTATTAGATATATTGAATATAGGAGCATCATTATAGAAATTTACTTAATCATCATCCTTGATATTAAGTAACATTTTAGGAAGCGCACTTGTTACCAAGTATTTAGAGACTGATTAGACTTAGAGTGGTTAAATTGAATTTTTAAATAAAAAAACGAGATATATCAAATTTCAAATAATAGAAATTACCAAATGTAATAAATTAATATACTAAACATTTAATACTGAATATTTTTGTGTGATATTTATACAAAAATTAAAGTGGTACCTATTCTCATCATGCCAAACCAAACGATTCTTAAACGTATTTATCTGATTAATTAGCAGATATTGATTATTTTTCAGAGGCTTTTTCCTTAATTTTTACATAGTTCATTATTTCAACAAGCGAAAAGCGTTTTATAAATATTTTCATGTAACAATTGTTAAAGCCATGCGTTAAATCAAGGGGTAAATAGATGGTTAATATAAAAATTAAAAACAAAAGTGACTATAATCAAAGAAACATAAGTTTTTTAAAACATATAAAAACCATTAAATTCAACAACTTAATTTAAAAATTTTAAAATCAAGTTCAAATTAATCTTGAGTAAAACTCAACTTATCAATTACATGATATTACGCTCATAAAAGTTACACAAAGATACAAAACTAACATTATTACGAAATATTACAGCCCAATTTAAATTAGTTATGTAAAAATTTGCGAGTTTGATAGATAAAGCATAAAAAACAAACAACTTTTCATCTAATATACCTGTTATTAATTAACAGCCAGTAGATGTTGCTTCAAAAGTACAACGCGTTTTAAAGAATGAGATCAAAGTATGTTCAGAAGTTATGCAATTTTTTCAAAAAATAACCCAATGCTTCATAGTCTAGTTTTGGTGATTGTTTTCTCCGTTATGTTCTTTAGTATTTATCAGTTAATAGAGAATGAAGCGCTGGTTTATGGTTTTGGTATACTTTTTTGCCTACTTTGCTCAATTCTGTTCGCTAAATCGTCTAAATATAGTCGTCAATACCTTAATTAAATCAAAGCAGTCTTCGACGAATGGCGCATCAAGGATGGTCGCCTATATTCCCCCCACTATAAAAGTAAAGCTAAATTAAACCCTTAAGAGCCTCCACCATACCCTAAAAATCACCTACTTTAATCCGTGACTAATGCCACTTTTTTTGCGGAGCTTGATACGATTTTATTAAACTAACCAAGGATTCTGTATCAGAGCAGTGAATCAGCATATCGGCATAATGAGGCTTTACAAATCCTGAAGAACTCATCTTGTTAATCATCTCTTTCAATAAGTCATAAAAACCGTTCACGTTATAAAACGCACAAGGTTTAGTATGATGACCTAATTGAGCCCAAGTCCAAACCTCAAAAATTTCCTCTAAAGTTCCTGCACCTCCAGGAAGAGCAACAAATGCATCAGCCATATCCGCCATCATAGCTTTTCTCTCATGCATATCAGCAACAACCCTTAGCTCAGTTAACCCTCTATGAGCAATTTCCCTTTCTTTCAAATGTTCTGGGATAACCCCGAAAACCTTACCTCCATGGGCTAAAACTGAATCAGCAATGGCTCCCATTAAGCCAACTTTTCCGCCACCATAAACAAGGTCAATGCCTTGTTCAGCAAAGTAACGTCCAAGAGCTTGTGCCGCTTTAACATATTCTGGATTGTTACCATTACTTGAACCACAAAAAACCGCAATTTTCATTCTTATTCCCTTAGATATAAGCATTCAACTATAGAAAAAATATCAGATACTATTTTGCAACTTGATTTAAACCTAACTCTTTCTGTTTTGCCTTAGTCAGTTTTAAAGAGACTAGACGATAAGACTCTGACAAGTAGTAGTTTAAGTCGTCATCATTATCAGAGTGACTATTAATAATTTGTATCCACTTCATACCGCGATTAGCAAAATAAGGCGCTGGTTGGTAATCTGGGTGCTGACCTAAAAAGTCAAAATTAGTATCGGATACTTTAAAAGTAATTGCCATATTCCCTTCTTTAAGCCAGCCAACTGCAAACACTTTTCCTCCGACTTTCCACACGTCAGCATTTCCCCATTGCACAACATGGCTAGTTCCAGTGAAGCCTTGGCAAAATAGGTTAAACATCTCATTAGTCATGGTAATTCCTTATCAATACTTCTCTTTATCAGGATATCAATAAAGAGAAAAGCTTAGCTAGTGAAATGAATTTGGATTGAAAATATTGACTCATCAACAAAATCAGGTAATAGTAAATAAGCTTAAATGTTTTAAGCCCTCTCGTATAACCCCAATGATATGGTTTGGGGGTCTCTACCAGGAACCGATAATTCCTGATTACGAAGAGTCTTGCGTTATGCGCTTTTCTCTTTGTAACCAAACAGCCTCAGTTTACTAAGAAGATAAGTGCTTAATAAATTAGTTTATTAAGGATTCTGTCATGAAAAACTTTATTGAAAAGCTACCGAAGGTAGAACTTCATTTACATATTGAAGGCACTTTAGAGCCTGACCTCATGTTTCAACTAGCGAAGCGTAATCAGATAGGTATCCCATTTAAGAGTATTGAAGAGGTTAAAGACGCCTACCAATTTCATAATCTACAATCATTTTTAGACATTTACTATCAAGGAGCGAATGTACTCATCCAAGAGGAAGATTTTTTTGACCTCACTTGGTCATACTTACTGCGCTGTAAAGAAGATAATGTCATTCATACTGAAATTTTCTTTGATCCTCAAACACACACTCAAAGAGGAGTTCATTTTGATACCGTGGTTAATGGCATACATAGAGCATTAGAAAAAGGCAAAACTCATCTGGGGATAAGCAGCAAACTCATTATGTGCTTCTTACGTCATCTTGATGAAGCCTCTGCCTTTGAAACACTCTACTCTGCACTTATTCATAAAGATAAAATCATCGGGGTCGGTCTAGATTCATCTGAGTTAGGTAACCCGCCTGAAAAGTTTGAAAGAGTATTTAATCAAGCAATTAATGAAGGCTTTCTTACAGTTGCCCATGCGGGTGAAGAAGGTCCAGCAAACTGGATTACAGAGGCCTTAGATTTACTTAAGATCACCCGCATAGATCATGGCGTTCGCTGTACCGATGATGAGGAACTGGTTAAAGCCTTAGCAGAAACAAGAACACCTCTTACCGTCTGCCCTTTATCAAATACAAAACTCAAAGTGTTTGAGAAAATGCAAGACCACAACATCATAGAGCTTATGCGTAAAGGCTTATGTGTCACCATTAACTCTGATGATCCAGCCTACTTCGGTGGTTATATGACAGATAATTTTCTTGCGGTGGCCAACGCACTCCCAATGAGTAAAGAAGAGGCCACGCAATTTACCCTTAATGCTATTGAAGCCAGCTTTATCAGTGAAGATGAAAAAGCGAGTTTGTCTAAAAAGGCAAGAGACTATTTACAGTCCTTTTTAACTTGATAATCGCCAGTTAATAAATGAATAAGGCCAAATATTTTAATGTTTGGCCTTATGATTAACGTTTTGTTTATCAACTTCTAACCTATCCACCTCTAACCATTGAACTAATTCTGGTAAAAATGAAGTAGCAAAAGAGTCTTCTTCATACCACATCATTTTCAACCACTGGGTTAACCCAAAGGCTTGAGTATTAAACATAGATGAATCTAGCATGCCATGACTTGCGTTTGGAATAAGCTTCAAGGTTAACCATTTATTATCAATCCCTTCTAAGTACCCAAATTCATACTTTGCATCAACATTTAAATCATCCTCCCCCCACATAAATAAGCTAGGTACAGAGGCTTTGCTGTATTCCTTTGACGCATCAGCGTTCATATTTTTTAAGACAAATTGATATCGCTCGTAAGACATTGCCTGCTTGTCATCGCCTTTAACGTATTCATTGCTTTCAACATATTTATCGTAGCTAGGCTGAGTCTTTAAAAAGCTAAAATCTTGTTCATAATTAGCTAATTCCGATTCAATTTCTGTAGATGTCTTATTCGCAAGTGTGTGTTTAACTTTTGAATAATACCGACCTTGCTGCTTCCAGTTAGTAGCAAAACCTATCCCTATCATAAATCCAATGTCATTGGACTGTGCAGCAATTGCAGGAAGAACCCATCCAGCCTGGCTAAAACCCAACAGCCCTGTAGTTTCCTTGGTATATCCATATTTACTTTGGATAAATTGAATTGCGGTATTCACTTCTGATTGCCTATCTAGCATAGATTGATTAAGCCAATTACCAGAAGAGCTGCCGACACCAGCTTTATCCCAACTAAATATTGCATACCCTAATTGTCTTAAGGGTTGCCAAACAAACTCATAGTAACCCTCAGCATCATATGCAAGAGGACCATCACCATGAACAAACAAAATCACTGCTTTTGCGCTGTCTTGATTTAACGGAGGAAAATATACACCTGATAAGGTATCTTTTTGATGATGAAAAGTTAGCCTTTCATCTGCATTTAAATTAAATGAAGCAATCAATAAATAGATGATGGCCGAAAGATTACGTATCATTTTTATCCTTTGGCTATATCTGCTGTTTCAGAATAATGGTAAACATTGTTTTCAATTAGCTGCTCACTAAAACTAAAGCTAAACTGACCAATTTGCTTAAAGCCTAGATGAGTATAAAAACGGTTAGATTCATTCTCTACCCAGGTATAGAGCCAAAAAAGGTGTCCAAAGTTTTGCTTTACAGCGTCAATTAAACTTCGACCAATTCCTAAACCTTTGAATTTCGTATCCACATAGAGCTTTTCGATTTCAAATCCATACTGACTATTATCATCAAAATGAGAAGCAAGGTTAATCAGAATATATCCTTTAAGCACGCCCTCTTGCTCAAAAACTAAGATTCTATATGGACTTTCAATCAACTTGTCATCCATACAAGGCGAATCAGCTCTAATCAATAACTCAAAATATGCAGGCGTAAACTGACTAAGAACATATTCAGAATAGTTCGCTTTAATCCCTTCTATCGCATAGGTATCAAGCCAGACTCTAAGAGATAGGACAGCTAAATTACTAGCATCTTCTTTTCTAGCATATCTAATCATATATTTATAAATCAACAGACTCATATCTGTTAATAGCTACCATCTTATTAGCAATAACTGGGGTTTGGTTATAATCAGTTTTAAACTCTTCTACTACTTTAAAGCCATAGTTTTTATATAATGATTTAGCTACCAGATTTGTTTTAGCCACATAAAGAGAGATAGGCTCTTTAACGACAGATAAAAGATACTCCAGCAGCTTTTTTCCAATACCTTTACCTCTTGCGTCAGGACTTACAAATAAGGCCCTTATTTCATTACCATATACTGCCCCATAGGCAATAATTTCTGCTGCTTCTTCATATACATAAATATCCGACTCAGTTAACTCGACCAACCTTGTCGCATCATTTTCAAGAGGCAACAAATCAAACTCTTGTTTCTCAAATCGTAATTCATCTAACTTTGATTTGGCGTATATTTCTAGAATCTTAGAATAGTCATCTTTTATAAAGGGTCGTATCGACATTTAACTTATCCCTCACTCGCTTCAATTACTTTTTATTAGCGTTCAAAAACTTCTCAATTAAGACTTCATCAATGTACTTGCCACGTATTTTTGCGTGCTTTTTAGCAAGCCCTATTTGCTCAAAGCCTTGTTTTAAATAAGTGGCAAGTGCCCTTTTATTGTCTTGTCTGACATAGGCAAATAATTTTTCATAACCCATTGTTTTCGCTATTTCGAAACTTGCTAAAAATAAACTTGATGCAATACCTTGTCGCATAAATCCAGAATCAACAAAACTACCAATGACTCCCACATGATCAAAGGCATGGGTGTAGGTTGCAAAGGGTTCTATCACTTGAAAACCCACTACTTGCTGAGTTTCTGGATGGATCGCTAAATTAAAAATGCCATTTACAGGGAAGTTTTCGATAAAAGCCACCTCCTCTTCCAAAGAAAAAGGGATGTCTAAGATAGTATATTTAGCCTCTTTAATAATAGGGTTAAGTATATTAATCACCCCTTGAGCATCATCAGAGGTTGCAGGTCTAATGATCCAATTCATTTTTGTTTCTTCTCCAGTTTTTCTATTCATTAAATACTTGTTCCTTAGCTCTAGAATTTCACAAAAGTGTTTTAGGTATTGATAACACTCGTTCAGCGATCACCTGTCCCAAAACAAAATGCTCTTCCACATCTAGATGAATACCATCAAATTGACTTAATGAAACATGGTCAGAAGCTAATAATGTATCTACTTTGAGCGCTTTAATTTGTTTCAAGTATTCAGCTTCCGACCCCTTCCCTTTTTGAAAACCTGAGAACTTAACCACCATCTGCCCCAAAGGTTGTTTAATTTCTGGGGGGATAATGACCAAAAGTTGAACCGGTTTCGCCATTGGTTCTGGCTTTATACTCTGTACTGTACGAATAAGATTAGCGAGCCCTGTAGCACTCTCTTTAGCATTCGCACCTATGACATCCTGAAAATCATTAATTCCTAGCATAATGATCATTAAATCAATCGGTGAGTGAGACTCTAGAACCATTTTCACTGTCTCAAGTCCATTTCTTTGTGGCCGAGTAACATCATTAAAAATAGTTGTTCTGCCATTTAGGCATTCTTCTATTACTCGACACTCATCCCCTAATTTTTGCTGTAAAACACCAGTCCACCTCTTAGCAAAGACTAAACGGTCTCTGGAGTTCGGAATAATCCCCCAAGAAAGTGAATCTCCATATACCAATATATTCATATCCAATCCAGTTTGGTTAATAGATTAATAGATTAATAGCCTGCCAGACTATTTCAAAGGCTTCACCAACTTCGTTGAGAAGTCACCATAACCCATAGACAAATAAAAATTTATGGCAGATTGATTAAATTGCATCACTTCTAACAGCACTTCAGACGCGCCGTTCTCGTGAGCATGCTCCTCCACCGCACGAATCAGCTTTTTACCTAAACCTTGACGCCTTGCAAAAGAGGCAACAACAATAATCGTCAAATGACAGGTTTTCTTATCTTTCAGAAAAGAGGGTTTGAGACTTGTTGGAATCGACACAGCGGCCATTCCAACTATTTCATCGCGCCTTTCAATGAGTAGAATATCACTTTCTTCTCTTGCCATATGAGCGAGCCAAAAATCAGCATCACGCGCTATTTCACCTAATGCAGAAAAGGTGTTTGGCATAGCTTCATGGTGCTCGGCATTTATTTCATTTGATAAAAAACAAATGGCTTTTATATCATCTTTATTGGCTTTTCTAATCATTTGCATCCCTGCTTGTAAATTAATAACTTAGATTAGCATTCCATGTTACCTTTATGCTTTCCCCGAACTTAGGTCTTCATTGAGAAAACGAATCGAATCTAACGAGTATTAAACCACTTATCTAATTCAAAAAAGCTAATTTTAAATGTCTTTTCAATATCCTGACTAACAAATCATTCAAATGAGTGTTTTTCGCCCACCTTATTTTTCGAACGGCTTAATTTAAAGTTTTATCGGCTTTAGTTAACTTAAAGATAACAATAATTGATTGTTTGCTAACAAACTTAATGAAGACTATTTCACGTATAAGCCTTACTATTCAAACCAATTCACCAATCATTATTAATTCTAGGAATTGAGGTTTAAAAGTATGAAGGACATAGAGGACTTATTTGATCAAAGCGCTCAGTGGATGCCACTCATCACAGAAGGGGCAACTAATTTAGTCATTGGCCTTGTCATCTTCTTTATAGGTAAATTTGTTGCAGCAAAATTAGCAAAATGGTGCGAGCACCTCATGCTAAAATCTTCCGTTGATAAAGCAGTAGTAGGCTTTTCTACCAGTATTATCTATGCACTTCTGTTTGCTGCCGTTATTTTAATGGCGTTAGATCAAGTTGGTGTTGAAACGACCTCCTTTATCGCTATTTTAGGTGCGGCTGGCTTGGCCATTGGTTTGGCTTTACAAGGCTCCTTATCTAACTTTGCCTCTGGTGTACTTATTATCTTATTACGACCATTTAAAAGCGGCGATTATATTGAAGGTGGTGGTGAGTCAGGCTCAGTGGATAAAATCGAGCTATTCCATACCTACCTTAAAACACCCGATAATCGCGTTGTTATCATACCTAATGCTTCCATGATGAATGGTTCCATTATCAACTACTCCCGTGAAAAGACACGTCGTCTAGACCTTGTTGTAGGGATCAGCTATGACGCAGATATTCGTCAAGCAAAACAGATTATGGAAGAAATTGTTGCTGCTGATGAGCGTATTTTAAAAGATCCTGAGTGCGTTATTGCTGTCGCTGAGCTTGCTGATAACTCAGTAAACTTTAACCTAAGACCTTGGGTTAAATCAGAAGATTATTGGAATGTAAGAGCAGATCTGCTTGAAACCGTTAAATACGCTTTTGATAAAAATAGCATTGGCATTCCTTACCCACAAATGGATGTTCATTTACACAAAGAAGGCTCTTAAGACTTCTCTTTAAATAAGCTAGATAAAGGCGGCTTAAGCTGCCTGTATCTAGTTTTAATCTAGCTGTATTTAATTGATATAAGATAAAGGGCTTCTAACACCAGCCCTGCTGCCAAACCTGACTATCTCTTAAGTCTTGCCAATTAATGTCAAACAAACGCTTTGTCATAATCGCTTCAAGCTGGCATCTAATTACATTGCCCTCTTCGTCAAACTCAACATCTGATACAAGAAAGTGTTTTTCTTTATTTTGTGGCTGAATCGCAGTCCATTTAGTATGGCGTAGCTTTTTAGCATTCACTTTATTCATTTCGTTCCAACTTGATTTATTTCTAAGCCAATTTCGTTCAAGGCCTATTTAATAAAAGCTAATCAGCTTTTTCGACCATGCTTTTTATTTTAGTCGCCTTCTCGAAATGGTCTAGTTTGTGGGTTTGAATCCACCATGTAGCCGCTTCCATTAGCAAATCAGGATCATCATTTTTATTCTTGAAAAAGGCATAAAACGATAAGCCAACATTCTCTCCTTTACTCTCTATTTTTTGATTACATACTTGGATAATTTTATCCCTAAATGTATCTCGCATTTCAGCTAGTCCTTTTGACTTATTTTAATGAATACTGTTATTTACAGACTTCATGATTCCCATTAAGCATGTCTAGCGCCTTAACAAAATCATTATGCAGGTGCACTGGCTGCATTTTAGTAAGAGAAGCACTATCACACTTTTGAATATGGCTAAATGCTTGAATCGCTTCTGCGAAACTAGAGACCACGAATTCAGCTTCATAACCTTTTTTTTGTTTTGACACTTTATCCATAAAAGAGTCTTCAAAGTGTAAAAACTTAATCTCAAAATGTTTATCTTTACGATGTGCTTTACAGTCCATTCGACCGACAAATTCATCTTGATACAAAAGAGGTAAACTAAAATAGCCATATTGACGCTTTGCTTCTGGCACATAGCATTCGATTTGATATTGAAAACCAAAAATACTTTTCAGTCTCTCTCTTTGTATAAGGCTATTATCGAAAGGCGATAATATTTTAAATCGTTTTGGTAATCTTGGAAGCTTACTTTCTAAAGCCCCCTTTTCGATCACATAAATCTCACCATCAAGCAATTGTATTTGCTCTAAAAGGCCTTGATCTAATCTTGCGGATAACAAGACTTTCATTGCTTTACGCAAACCAGTATTGCGTCTTAAATAAGTGAGCCCTTTAAGAGACACAAAACCATGACACCTTAATTGCTGTGACAATAAATGCTCAGCAAACTCTTCAAGACTAGGAAAGCTCGTATTTACATAATCAGGTAAAACACGTTCAGTTAAGTCGTAGGTTTTCTGGAATCCTTCACGGCTACTCACCATCAAATCGCCTTGCATATAAAGCTGCTCTAAAGCCTTTTTTGCCGGCTTCCAATCCCACCAGCCTGCTTGTTTCTTAGTTTGTGTCTCAATATCACGAGAACGTAGCGGCCCATCAGAGCGAACACGTGCTAAGAGTTCTGCCATATAAGCGGTATCAGGGTCTTTATACCAGTGGGTCTGGCCTGATTTAATTGCTTCTTTATAAGGTAATGAATAACGAAAATCAGACATAGGTAAGAAAGCAGCAGCATGGGACCAATACTCAAAAATGTCACCATTAAGCATTAGTTCATTTGTCATTTCTGCTTTGAACTTGGGCACCCGAGAATGCAAAACGTGGTGATGTGCTCTTTCCACCACAGAAATAGTGTCAATTTGCACGTAACCAAGATGATTGATGGCATTACAAGCGCCTAACTTACCACTTCCAAATGGTTGGACTTGCAATAAACCTTGAGCAGATAAAGCTAAACGACGAAGTCGCGTTATATCTTTGGAAGATTTAATTTCAATCATCTTAGTTACTCATAAAATACAGATGAGTAAAAAATACTGTTTATATAAACAGTAGTCAAGATAATCAAATTAGATTAAGGAACCTACGATTAAGTCACCTCTTCTCAGTCTTTTCGGAAAAAGCGTCAAGCAAGGCGTCACTTTGATGTAATGTAGGCACCTTTCGAAAAGGGACAACACGGGGTGACGCTTTTTCTGAAAGACCCGAAGGGCGTGGTCTAAAAGACCTATCTTTAAGTTGAGGGCCTTATCAATAGAATAACTATTAAGTTACGCCCCTCGCCATAAACCTAGGCGCTTTTATCCACACGCTGAGGCGGGAGGACTTATTCGCAGGTTCCTTAAACATTGAATGCTTGGTGATAACTTACTTCACCCATTGGTAAAGGCGATGAGGTTAACGCCTTAACGAGAAAGTATTGAGCAGGTACACCCGTTAAAGTCAGCTTACTGTCTGCCTTAAAGCCAAAACGAGCGTAATATTCTGGCTCTCCTAATAAAACAACGCCTTGTGCACCCTGAGTGACTAACTCATTTAAACCTTTTAAGATTAACTGGCTACCAACCCCTTTACCTTGATACTCAGGCTTAACAGATACGGGTCCTAATCCAAACCAAGGACTAGCTTCACCTGCAATTTTTACAGGTGAGAATGCAATATGCCCTACTATGCCGGTTTCATTTTCAGCCACCAATGAAAGCGTCAAAGCACCGCTATTCCTTAAACCATTAACAATAAGGTGTTCGCTCGGTTTGGCACCAGGTTCGTGATGTGGGTGATTTTCAAACGCTTGATAAGTAATAGCTTCAATCGCTTTATAATCAGCTGCATTTTCAAAACGTATTTTCATCGTTTAAATTTTTCTCTCAAATATTATAAAAATGAAGATTTACACTAGCATGCTTATTCATAAGCCCTTCACGCAAACATAAACAGAGTTTGTCGCTACGCCACCTTGGAACGGATTATCAAATTTCACAACATGTGATTCAACCTTATCAAACACCGTTTTTAACAAGGTTTCAAAGCTTTCTTCAGGCAGGTTTTGTGACCACATGGCAAACACACCTTGTGGTTTAAGCTGCTCTGCCATCAATGCTAGTTTCTCAGTACAATAAAATGAGGCATTAGTGGCGGCAAGGAACTCAGTTGGCGAATGGTCGATATCTAACAAGATAGCATCAAACTTTTTACCTGGCGCTTCAGGGTCAAAGCCATTGTCAGGATCAATTGCTAAATCAAAGAAACTGCCATGAATATAACGATTGCGTGGATCTGCATTTAATATTTTACCAAGAGGGACTAATTCATCTTTGTGCCAACCAATCACAGTATCAAGAAAATCAACAACGAGCTGTTCCTTAATACGTGAATCTTTAAGCGCTGTGACGGCGGTATAACCCAGGCCTAAGCCACCCACAACGACGCTTAAATCATCGCCTTTTACTGCTGCAAGTCCAAGTTCTGATAACGCCTCTTCGGCGTCCACAAACATGCTCGACATTAAAAACTCTTCACCAAGCTTCACCTCATAAATATCCCGATCTCCAAGTGCAGGAATACGTCGCCTGCGCAATGAGATTTCACCGATAGGCGATGCTTGGCTATCAATTTCTTTAAAAAGTAGGGACATATTGAGTGTTTTCCTGACGGTTTATTCTAAAAATTTATTAATATTCAAATCAAAGCGCTTATAGCCATCGTACAGGCTATAAGCAGAGTAACCTTTAATTAGAAAGTAAGGCCTTGATGAGAAGCTAACCTCTAATTAAAAGCCAAGCATAAAGGAATGCACTCGATACTGATATTTTAACGAGATATTGTTTTCTAAGTATTGATACTCAGAGTTTGAAGGCGATGTTGCGATAAGATCACCATTAAACATAATATGATGACGTTTATAACTGGCTTCTAAATAAATACCTGCGGATAAACTGACGCCAGAGTAGTTCACCTTTTCTGTCTGTCCAAAATTAGCATGATCAGAATTAGAGACAACAAAACTGCCTTCATGATCCTGGTAACCTATCCCCATGCCTACACCCGCCCTATATTGCCAAGTATCAGGCGTTTCACGAGCAAACTGATAATAGAGGATGGGCGTTAAATAGATGGATAACCCTTCTATTTCTGTACCTAAATTATTTAAATTTGAGGACGCTGAACCCTCTGTTTGTACTTGTTTGTCGAGTTTTGATGAGACAAAGTTCGCGGAAAAAGTATAGGACCAATTCTTATCATCCCAGATATATTGAGGTTTGGTACGAAGTGAAATACTGGGTACGAGCTCAATACCATCCGTTGTGAATTTAGCCGCTTCCTCAGAGCTATCTTTATCAGTGATAGTGATACTTCTATCACTGAATGAAGGCCCTAAAAGTACATCAAACCTTGTGGCGGACGTAAAACCTTCTTCAGAGAAGCTCTCATCTGCATGGCTATTCAAACATGGCATTAAGACTAAAATTAAGAGATAACGGGGCATAATACATCCATATAAAAACCCAAAAAGAGGCTTTCCAAATCAAAAAAGCATAAGCGGTTATGATGGCATTATATAAGGCGGTACTGATATTAAAAATCTATTTTTTATTAACTCAAATGAAAATCAGACTAAAAGCTTATTTTAGCTAATTAAGAATCATGCTTAATAAGCTAAATATTGTGCACTAATTCTATTTCTTCTCCATCAGGCCCTTGAATAAAAACAACACGTCTTGCAATTGTTTGCTCATCTTGCCCCTTAATATCAAAAGGCCCCCTAAGAATGGGAGCGCCTTTAGATTCAAGAAATGCCATAGCAGTCTTCAAACATCTGACATTCAGGGCAAAGTGCACTAAAGAACCTTGGTTGCGCGCCTGATACATTTCAAAAGGGAATAACTCAATATAGGTGCCAGCACCTATCGCTACTTTTATATTTCCTTTATTACGACCAAGAGATTCATTCACCTCAAGGCCTAACACCTGAGTATAAAACCTAACCGATCTTTCTAAATCGGTGCAACTAATCGCAACATGACTTAAAGAAGTTTGGCCCAGTGAAATACTCATAAGTTAGCTGCTACGATATTTGCTGTTGAAGCATTCTCGCTGACCGTTAACACCATCACAGTTTTTCTAACATCGTTATTCCCAACCCTATCCATTTCTGTCTTAACAGAGACAAATCCATACTTCTCATACAGTGCGATATTATGGTCTTCACAGCGCAAATATAACGATTGAGCTTTTAAGTGTTTTGCTTTTTTTATGGCCTCAAGAATCAATTTGCTAGAAACACCTTTACCTCTGTGTTCACTCGGTACATACACGCCATCTAACCAATGATGCCAGTTGGGGTATTGCTCTAATTCACGATATTTAAGCTCAGCAACACCGACTAACGCTTGATCCATATGTGCCAGAATAGTCATAGGGAAAGTGTCTTTATTAGCACCTAATAAAACCTTCTCAGTTAACGTCGTTTTAACTGTTTCTGGCATACTGTGTCCCCATTCTGCCAAATACCATTTAGCAATAAGGTGTGCATCTTGTTGATGATCTACTAACAATGAAATATCCATATTTCCTCTAAAAAAATCTATTCATATAAATGTAAAAGGCTAGATAACAACCCCTTATATCCAGCGCCTTACCCTTTTACAGTAATTTTCATATTCCTGACCGAAGATCTCTACCATCACCTTCTCTTCAAACGCGATGTACCACGTATTGGTAATAATAACGAATAAGACTACCCATAAGAACGAGCTAATGGCAGCACCACTTACTAGTGCAACACCAAATAAGGCGATTACAAAACCAAGGTACATAGGATTTCGACTAAAACGATAAAGCCCTTCTGTCACCAACTTATCTGGCCGCTCAAATGTCATGATGTTGGTATCTCGTTTTTTAAATAGGTTTTTTCCTTTTATCGCCATCAAGTAGCCAATCAAGATCCAAGGTATGCCTAGCAAATTGTAGGGGAAAGCTAAATTATGACGCGAACCTAATAACCAGCAGCTAACTAATATCAAAACAATAAAAAGTAAAAATAATATAGGTGGCAGTAGTTTTTTCATTCCGTTCTCCAATAAAGTGTTCAGTTACTTTACTGGGAAATATTTGGCTTCACCTTTACCTATGTTAAGTCCATCTCTTTTCTAATCCGAGATAAGCTCACATCTGTAATACCAAGGTACATAGCCACATGCCTTAAGGGAATCAAATGGCTTTCACCTTCAAATTCCTTTAAAAATATTTGATAACGCTCTCTTGCCGATAGAAGTAAAAAACTGGCTTCTCTCTTCTCCTTCTTTAACACAAGGCGTTCAAAAAGCTGTAGAAGAAAAGCCATTATATTTGAGTGTACTTGTGCAAGTTTTACGAGAGAAGCATAATCTATTGCCGCAACCCGACATGGGGTTATGGCTTGCGTATAAAAAGGACTAGGGCTATTTTCAACTAAGGTACTAATACTGGCAAAAGCCCCACCAGCCCTTACTAAAGATTTATTTCTCTCTCTTCCTTCTTGATCAATATAAAAATATCGACCAATCCCCTCAATCACAAAATAAATATTGTTTGGTTTATCATTGAAAGAAAAAATAAAATCTTTTGGCTGATAAACCTTAAAAGTCATTTCCGCTAACAACTTATCCCAGTCATCTTGCGTGAAGCTTACTCTTGTTGAGAAAATCCTAACTAATTGATTCACCATTTCAGCTTTCATTTCATTCCCTGCCTTTCCATAGACGCCCTTAGAAACATGATACCAAGATTACAAGGCAAATCTTACCTAAAACAGCCTGAAACGAAGCCTGTAAGGCGAAGAAACCGACAACCCCCCATAATAAAAATCATCAATTTTAGATTAAATATTTGACAAGAGACCATCAGTCTCTTAATCTTAAAATAAGAGACCGACAGACACTTAAATATTTCAACTCAGGATAAACACCTTATGAATTGGCAAAGAGCGAGAACAGACGACAAAAAAAGTGAAAGGAAAGAGGCCATCTATCAGGCTGCTTTCACACTTTTTAAAGAAAAAGGTTACGAAGGTGTAAGTTTTAACGGCATTGCAGCTCAAGCAGGCTTTACCAAGTCCAATATGTACCGTTATTTCACCTCTAAAGAAGAAGTCTTTTTAAACGTGTTTGGGGATTTATTTGAAAACTGGTTTAACGATTGTATTAACCAGTTAAAGGCTTTTGACCAAGAAGAAGATAGTCTCAAGTTTGCACAAGCCTGGGTTGAGATCTTATTAAAACACCCAGAGTTTTTAGATCTGACTCCCCTTATGTTTATTGCACTGGAAGCAAATTCATCCTATGAAGAGTTAATTGAGTTTAAACGTAAATCTAAAGGGCTTTTATATCAGTTAGCGCTTGAAATTAGCAGAATTTATCCCGCTCTTGAAGGTGAGAATGCATTTCAATTTCTCACATTAAGTTATGCAGCAACCGCTAACTATTGGGCAGGTAGCAGGCAAAACGATGCGCTTAATCAGGTCTATGCCTTAGAAGAATTTCAAATGTTAAAACCTGATTTCGAGCGCAACCTCATACGCTCTATTGTCATTATTATTAATGGCATAAAAGCAGAGCAAACTTAATAAAACCTAATGTTTTAACGAAATAATGTACTTATTAAAAATTAAACTCACTTATAGAAAGGTAAATAACCATGGCACATCATGCAGAAAACACAATAAAAGTTAACCTTCCCGCAAAACAGATTTGGAACATACTTGATGACTATGCCAGTGTTGAGAAATTTGCGACCACAATTACCTCCTCCCCTATCATCAATGATATTCATCGAGGATTAGGTGCCAAACGTCACTGCACCTTTAAAGATGGATCTAGTCTAGTTGAAGAGATCATCGAATATCAGGAAGGCCAAGGTTATACCATACTACTTTCTGATCACTCACTTCCTCTTAAAAGCATGCAAGCTAAAATGAGCGTTAAAGCTATCGATGCAAACTCCTGTGAGATTTTTATGTCGGCAGATTTCGTTGTAAAAGGCGGGCCGCTTGGCTTACTAATGGGAAGCCTTTTGATGCGCCCTATGATGAAAGGTGTATTTAAAAAAGTAATGACTGGCTTAGCTTATCATGCAGAAACAGGAAATTTAATTGGGGAAAAACTGCCAAATAACGAACAACTTAATAAACTCATTTTAGGCTAGCTTTAGCCTAAAATATTGCATAAAGCAGCTCATAAAATCTAACTAAAGATTTCGGTGTACCCTGTTACTTGGTACACCGAGTTAGCTTTTAATGGTTAAACAGGAAGACCTCTATCTATGAGAGAATAAAGAACGCAAGTAGAGATGTTCAGGAATTTTATCCGCAATCGTGGCATGTAACTCAGGCAATCTAGACCAATGTACACCCTGTCTGTGGTGATGAGCTGTGTGATAACCAAGGTTACCTGTCAATAGATTGAAGACACGATTTAAATTGTTATAAGAAGCTTCAAACTCATTCTCTGTGCTCAAGCCAGAATGATGATCATAGGTAACATAAGCCGTGAAAAGTAAGCTGGTAATCATAGGCAAGGCAAATAAGAAAAAGCCCGCAGTAGGGTTAAACCAAACAAGTAGCCCCACAATCAAAAAAGTAGGCGCTAGATAAGTTAAGAAAGGCTTAAGTTGCTTGGGAAAGCGTTTACCCACTGAATACCCTCTTGGGTAAGCAGTGATAGCCACTTCAAGTGTATAGCCAATTACCCCCATCTTAGTGCCGTCTTTACGTTGCCAGCGGCTCTCGTCCTTTTCTTGGTCAAGAAAGTTAATATGGTGACCTAATACATGGTGTAATCGCCATAGGTTTGTTGTCACACCAGTATGCAGCGCGTAAAAGAACTCCAAACCACGATTTAAAGCATCAGATCGGAAAGTAAATAAATGCTGATGGTGGTGATTCCAAGCGCAAATAACCCCTTTTGGAATAATCATTAATAGGTAATAACCTATGAGTAAAACTGTGCTTTCAAGAGTGAAATAGAGAATAAAATCTAAGAGAGTAAGCGAAAGGATGATAGTAACGGGCCAGCGGTCTTCTTTATACTTAAAAATGCCGGTATGTTTTGAAGCTTTAGAGTTATTTTTCATTTGAGTCCAATCTAACGATTAATCATGGTTACAGCGTTCCTTGCTAAAAATTAATGATGTCTATGGTGAACAAGTCTCTGGCAACTAAAGGTAGTCAAACTCCCCTGTTTGCTCTCCTAAAACGACTTGAGTGTTATTATTTTGTTCAAATTACTAAGCTTTTCCCTCAAAAAACCAAACAGTTAAAAAAGGGAACCTACTTTAGCGCGGGCTACTATAACTGCAAATGCGACAAACGTGTTAATTTTTTGATTTATT
The DNA here is from genome assembly GCF_000967665.1 of Marinomonas sp. S3726. Taxonomy (NCBI): domain Bacteria; kingdom Pseudomonadati; phylum Pseudomonadota; class Gammaproteobacteria; order Oceanospirillales; family Oceanospirillaceae; genus Marinomonas; species Marinomonas sp. S3726. The sequence continues at coordinate 52,235 of NZ_JXYC01000023.1, forward strand.
TACAGAAGCGTTGACATAAGGCGGGCATAAAATGTGACAAAGCCTAGGGAACCTGCGAATAAGTCCTCCCGCCTCAGCGTGTGAATAAAAGCCGTTAGATTTATGGCGAGGGTCGCAACTTAATAGTCATTCTATTGATAAGGCCCTTAACGTAAAGATAGGGCTTTTAGACCACGCCCTTCGGGTCTTTGAAGAATGTCTAAACGGCATTTCAGAAAAAGTAACACCCTGTGTTGTCACTTCTCGAAAGGTACTTACACAGACTTTCTATTAATAAACGCAAAGTAACGTCTTGTGTGATATTTTTTCCCCATATGCCTTAGAAAAACAGACTGAGAAGAGGTGACTTAATCACAGGTTCCCTAGGGAACCTGTGATTTGAGGTGTATCTGCATCTTAAAATATAAAACACCTGATTTATTAAACTCTTCACCTTGTTTTTCCATACCTAGCTTTTCATAAAACCCAGCAGCCGTTATACGAGCATCACACCAGAAAAGCCTTATCCCCTCGTGTTGAAGCTCTCTCATAATGTGTTTTATCAAGCGAGAACCAATCCCTAACCCTTGAAATGCGTCTAATGTGGCAAACTTTCTAAGCCTTGCCACATCTTTATTTTTATAGACAGAAGCGACGCACACTAAACTCCCTGCCTTGTATACGCCATAATGTTGCGCGTCCTCATCACCATCAACCTGACAAAAGCTTATTGGTTTATCTGGCCATAAGACCTCTTGTCTTAAGGGCAGAGCGTCTTGCCAATTGATAGCTCGTATTTCCACTGATACTCCTCGTATACAAAATGGCAGGAAAAAGAGTAGATAAACTAGTTAAGCCGACTAGCTTTTCACCCAAACTTGTCGGGTGCCATCGGAATTAAAACCCATACTATAACAGTTTTTCTGACTAACACTTTCTGGGATGACATCCGTTAAAATCAATTCGGAACCTAGCGTAAGCGCATCTTCAATTCGAGCATTTAAAAGCGCCAATTGACAACCTCTACCTCGCAAGCTTTCTTGCGTAAAGGCATTAGCTAAAATCGCAACATCATTTTTCACATAAGATGTCGCCCAGGCACAAGGTTCACCATGAAAGTAAGCAATAAAAGTACGGAATGATTCAGCACAGTAAAACGACTTTTTTTCTTTCCAAATTTGGTCAGTACAAGTAACACCTGATGTTTTCAAAAGCGCTAAAAAGTCATCCACTTTGTTTTCTTGCCAGCGTTCAACTGTCACATTATTCAGTTTCATATGGTTAAATTTTGCTCGAGAGCGATTTAAACTCAAAAAAGCATGCTGGTATTCTGGCTGATAACCTTTTTCATCTAACCAATGTTTCAAATCGTCGTTCATCAAACCTGCTTCAATACTAATTTCAGGCTGGAAGCCATGGCCGTATAAACGATAAATACTAGTTAAATAGTCCAGATCACAAGACTGATAAATTAAAATTTGATTATCAAATTCCCGTGTTTTGTCTATATAAGCTAATAATCCAGATGATTCGATAATAGCTAGCTCACTTGGAAGCATAGTCGATAAGCTACGTTTATTATTAAATCGAAAATAAAGGCTATAAGCGTCTCTTGCTCTTTTAATCTGCATTGTTCCCTCAATGATTTAACTTAATTCTGATCTACCTGATCAAAAGTAATGACTTTAAATACCCATCTGATCGAAAACTTTTTTAATCCATGATTTTTCATAGTTAAAGAAACATTCACGACAAGCACATAATATTTATTTTTCTATAAATTACAAATACTTATATAAATATTACGCCCCATACGTTTAATTAATAATAAATATAACAGCCAATCATTTGACCGAATAGGTGATGAGATACTTAGCTCAGACTAATAAAACAGGGCCAATTTATGAATAAAAAAGTCATTAATACAAAAATATCAGTCCTAAAAAGCATAGAGAGCTAATAAAAAAGCACATTAGAATTGATAAATATATAGAAGCGTTAGCCCTAGAAACCTAGGTTCGAATTTGGTCTTTTAGCCATAACCAGTCTTCTGTTACCTGTTTTGCGTAAGCAAGACTAGATAGCTTTATCTCGTCAATACAAGTAGGTAAAGACAAGACCACACTCTCCTCAAAAGCCAAAGAGCGCTTGTCACTGCGACAATGAGCCAGGGCCAAAGCTTTACCACAAGCGACAGCGTAATCAACAAAACCGCCTTTTAAAGCTGCTTTTTTACCTAGAGCAATATCTTCTGGGTCAATACCCACTTTTGCATGATGTCGAGATCGAATTAACCAATGTTCATTTTGCCATTCAACCTCATCCAATACTAAATCCGGATAGCGTTGCATTTTACGCTGGCACATAATCGTTAGATGAGCAGGATTTAAACGGTTGTTCGGACTCAATCCCGGAAAAAAATAGATAGGAGCAGCCTCTCTCTGCTTTTTAACTTCAACAAGATGACATAAGGCTAAATCTTCAAGCCCTTTATAGCCTTTTGGGCCAATTAAAAAGTAATAGCGTGACATATTCACCGAGCCTGTGCCTGCATTTTTACGAGCAACAATATCCCAGATATAATCATCCATGTAAGGCGCAAAGGTATCCGCCAGTTCTTGATAAAGCGCGTCATCCAAAGGTAGGAACTTGTCCTCTAAATCCTTAAAAGATAAAGACGTGCCTTCAAACTTAATCGCTTTGGCTAATGTGCTTTTTAGATGAAATTGTTCTCCGCCAATTGCTCGCCTTTGTGCTTTTTTAAAGGGCTTACTCAAGATAGAAAAGTTTTCAAGGGCACTTCTATCCATGGCCATGTGTCGATGCTCTTGGCCATTAAGACCTAGTTCGCAAATAGATAAATAGCCTTTTAAGAAAGACTCAATCCCTTGTTCAACTTGTGATTGAGTCACAACTTCATCTGTCGCATCTGCTTCTAAACGACAATGCTGAGTCGTTAAAGCCAAACTGATACTAAACCTCAATAGATCCCACTCAGGCCGCCCAATACAGGCATCATCGAAGTCATTTGGTGAGAATATAACACGCCCTCCATGGGAGCCTTCCTCTGTCAAAAAACCAAAATTTGACGCATGACAATCTCCCATTACACAGGTTAACGGCAGGTTTTTTAGAGCATTTGGGATAAGTAAGGTACCAGAAGCAATATCCGCATAAAAAAGTTGAGCGGACCCTCGATAAAACACAAAAGGAGACAGGGCCATTTTCTGATACTTGGCTTCCTCTTTTGTAATCTTTACCCCATCAATACGCGTTAGCTCTCGGGTTACCAGTTCAGCTCTTGATGACATTTATCTCTCCTTGTTGGCCTAATACTAATCAAATAGAGTATGTGATGAAAACAACGAAATGGTTATTGCTCCACTCCTATTTCTTCTTCTAAAAAGTTTAAAAAAGCATCCAATTTAGGCGAAAGAGCACGCTTTTGGTGGTAAAAAGCAAAACGATCAATATCTGGTTGTTCAAAGTCAGGTAATAACTGAACTAAATCCCCCTTATTCAGAGCCTCCTCCACATAAACAGAGTAAGTATTTAATACCCCCAAACCCTGTAAAGCAGCTTCGATAGAGACAGGAATATGATTACTGATATAACGGCTACTGGCTTCAAAGGCAAATTTTCCCAAATCAGGATGTGAAAATTTCCATTGATTAAAAAGCTTGTCTCCGCCTTTATGTAAAATAACACTGTGTGCTTTTAACTCATCTGGATGTGTCGGTGTTCCATTGACACTAAGATAGGTTGGGCTTGCCACCAAAATAGGTAACAAAGGTTTAATAGGCAAACAATATAAGCCTAAATCAGCGCCTGGCTTTTTAGAGCGGATACCTAGATCATAACCATCTCGCTTTAAATCACGCCAATGATTAGATAGATCGAGCTCCACTTCAATCTCAGGATAGCGTTTCATAAATTTAGGAATAATAGGTGCCAATAAATGCTGCCCTAGCGAAACAGGTGCCGTTAGTTTTAATTTACCTCTTGGCGTACCCTGTGCTTGCTTTGTATCGTTCTCTAGCTCTTCAAGTTCATTCAGAATAAATTCTGCCTTATCAAAATAGCGCCGCCCTGTGTCTGTCAAAGACATGGTACGAGTACTTCTTATCACCAATTGAGTTTGTAAATCCTGCTCTAATAGCTGTATCGCTTTAGTCACCGTGGGGCTTTTAAGTTGCAAATGCTCAGCCGCTTTAGCAAAAGAACCCGCTTTAACCAAGGTAACGAATATTCGCATCCGTTGAAATTTATCTCCATGTCGTGACATATCGCCCTATTAATTCCTTTAAGCTAATAGTGAATTAGATCTTGAGTGTATTACACTATTTTAAGTTATCAAATAGACTTGCCAACCTTATTTATAGCAAGGATTTGTCAGTGAATATCTATTTGTACCTTAATCGTTTCATGACAGCTTTAGCAGACTATGGTCTGATGTTTTTAATCCCCTTATTTGTTTTTCAAACCACGCAAAGTGCACAACTAGCAGGCCTAGCATTCACGATTGAGTATTTAGTTAAGGTGTTTTTTAGCCCAGTTGCGGGGTTATTAATCGATAGATATCCGTTAATCAAACTAATGAGCCTAGTTAATATCACTAGAGCTTTTGTGAGTATTCTTGTCGCAACAGGCTTATTCATTCTTGATGGACAAAATAGCCAGGTAATTTTTACTCTTGTGGTGCTCTTATCAGTGTTCAATGGACTTGGTTTTGCCATCAATTTTATGGCACAAGAGTCCCTATTAACCCAATTAATAGCACCAAAATATTTCGCTAAGGTTCAAGCCAAGGTGCAAAGTTTAGAGCAAACCGCTCTGGTAACAGCTCCCATCATTTTTGCTGCAGCCTTAAGTATTGCTGAGTTTCATTGGGTTTTAGCGAGTTTTATCTTCATTTTTATTATTGCAAACTTAGCGTTAATAAAAGGTGTGAAACAAGATAAACTTGATGGTCCTTCAGATCGTTTGCTCTCATTAAAACAACGACTTGCCGCTAACTTTAGCGTCGGACAAAGCTATCTCTTTAAATCCAAGCCACTACAGCGAATTGTCTTGTCGACTTTTTTATTAAATATTATCTATGGCACCTTATTGGCCATTGGTGCGCCTGCTGTCATTGGATACTTTGGAAAAGAGGCGGCCAGTTTTGCAAGTTTGCAAACGGCTGGCGCCCTCGCCTCTATCCTAGTACTTATCATGATAGTTAGGCTCTCTGATCGTACAACACCAACCCAACTTGGCATCATTGCTTTCATCTGTGTAAGTTTAGGCGGTTTTATCTCAGGTTTTGCCAACAGTTTCGAACTCTTTGTAATTGGCGCCATGCTCATACTCGGGTTTGATGGCATGTTTAATATTTATATACGTACCAGAAGAATGGAGATCATTGCTCGAAAAGACTATAACAAGGTGATGGGGCTATTAATGATAGTGAATAATGTCAGTAAACCCTTATCAGGCTTCATCGTTTTTAGCTTAGGTCATTGGTTTTCCGTGCTTGAAATACTTATTTTTGCTACGGCGTTTGCAAGCATTCTGACCTTTAGCCTCAAGCTATTCCACACCTCAGAGGAGGAAAGCACCTTACTCGAAAGCACAGAATAGCTTAAAAAAAGCGACCAGAGAGTTTACGAGATGACTAGTTTGTTAGACCTTGCATCCAAAACTCTCTTAACTGATTAGCAGAGACACTTGCACCTAACTGAGAGGAATCAGTTTTTGAGCTAGCACTTGCTTCACTTGATGAAGAGAAAATACGGCTAGCAAGCCTTCGTCCGATGTTTTGAGCCGCAGTCGTTTTATCTATACGACTTTGATAAAACCGGTTTAAGATCTCTTGCAAATTATTAGTCTTGCCCGCTTGCTTTCTCTCTTGTGAGTTATGCTCATCCAAAAGCGTCACTAAATGCCAAGCATCTTCCAAGGCCTGACAGGCACCTTGGCCTGAAGTGGGTAAAGGTGCATGCGCTGCATCTCCAATAATAAGCACATTATCTTTATGCCAATAAGGTAAAGGCGCTATATCATGAACAAGAATATGATTTAGTGATGCTGGCTCATAATGATTCAATATTGCTTTAACCCTATCTGGCCAAGCTTGAAAGCGTTCATGCATCTCTTCATACCAACTGGTCACAGGCCTTTTTTTATCAAACTGAGTAGCCCAAGCCGCGGCCCAATAACTGCGCCCTCCTTTTACAGAAACGATGCCAAAGCGCTCTGCATCACCTCGATAATCTTGTATCGCCTCTTCTAATGCATGATCTTCTAACTGAGCTGTCCCAATAATATTCACAAAACCTTGGTAACTAGGCGCTACAGAGTCGTTAAATAGATGTTGTCTCACTACAGACCTCATACGTCCATCCGCACCGACGACTAAATCAACATCTCTTGCTATTGCTTCAATATCTTGCGCTTTGATTGCAGATGAAAATCTTATGCTTCCACCTAATGCCACCAACTTATTCTCTAAAATAGTCATCAAGTCACGACGCAAAATACTGACCGAACGGTACCCACAAAGCCGATTGACTTCTTTTATGTCAAGTTCTGCTTTTAGTTGCCCTTCGTTATCGTATTGCTGCATAAACATAGGCAAACCGCCCTTTTCCAATACCGCTTTATCAAGACCAAGCTTTTGCATTACAAACATGGCATTTGGCCATAAGGTAATACCGGCACCCATGGTTTTAATGCCCGCATTGGCTTCATAAACACTCACTCGATACCCTTTTTTAATCACCAAAATAGCTAGGGCTAAACCCGCTATACCAGCACCAACAATGGCGATGTGCTTTACTGCTTTTGCTTTCATATTGATTACCACGCCTTTATCTCAAAATTAAATTCGAAATAGAGTGTGACAAACTCATTAATTAGGATAAATTGGTAATTATTAAATAGTTAATCCCATTTAATGAGTTAATTTATGATTGAAAAAATTGAAACCCAATGGCTACTTAGCTTTAAAAGTGTCTACGAACAATTAAGTTTTAAATTAGCAGCGGAGCAACTTCAGCTACCTAGTTCGAATGTGAGTCGTCACGTATCTCTATTAGAAAAGTCGCTAAATTCACGTTTATTGGAGAGAACGACCCGAAAAATGCAGGCAACAGCTGCAGGCACAAAACTCTATCACTCACTAATACCCTTAATGCAAGCGATGGATGATGCATTAGAGGAAGTCTCGTTACATGGAGAATCAGTGTCTGGTCACCTTAAAATAATCACACCAGACCTCCCTTTCATGGGAGAAGTCATTGCGGACTTTTGCCTACAGCACCCCCAGATTCAGTTAAGTTGTGATACTCAATTAAACCCAAATGAAGGCTTGTTAGATGGGTTTGATCTGATACTAAGCTTTGGCCGTGGGCCACTCGAAGATTCTGGCTGGGTAGCAAAAGAAATACTACGTTGGACAAGCTGTGTCGTAGCATCACCCTCTCTGCTCAAAGAGCATGCCGTACCAAGTACCTTGAATGAACTTAGCAAATCCCCCTGTATTACGAGTTTATCTGTGTTACAGGGCACGCCTTGGCGCTTTAAAAACCAAGAAAAACTACAAGTGGAGTCCAGCTATAAAGTGAATAGCGGCAACCTTGCCAAGGCAGCAGCGCTAAAAGGTTTGGGTTTTGCCATATTACCACTGCATGCTTGCCAAGCAGAAATAGCCAAAGGGGATTTAATTGAAATTAAACTTGATGAAAAACCAGAAGACTTAGTATTACACGCCTTTTACTCGGGGCGAAAATACCCGCTTCAGAAAGTTAAAGCCTTTTTGACGCATCTAGCCTCTAGCCTCTAGCCTCTAGCCTAGAAAAGAGCCGTTTATAAACACATTCAAGTTGGTTTCAGCAGATACCCATTAGATATCCTGATAAATCCACATTAGCCCTTTTGTTAGGCCAATTGGAAAGGTTGAGTAATGGTCCGTACCTTGAACCACCTCACCTTTTAATTGCAAACCATGATATCCACGAGATTCTAAACGTTTCATGAAGCGTTTATGACCATCTACCATATCATTTCGCATGCCATTTGCCGTTGTTTCTAACGCACCAGTGGCCATAAACACTTTAGCGTTCAAGCTTGTATGCTGGCTCGCGTAGGTATTCTCAAACGTAAAAATTAAATCCTTTTTAAACCACAATGATGGACTAGTTAGCACATAGGCAGAAAACAGCTCAGGCTTAGTCACTAGCACCCAAGCAGCAAAAGAGCCACCTAAAGAGTGTCCCGCTAGCATTCGTTTATTTGTATCCGTACGATATTGGCCTTCAATAAGAGGAAAAACTTCTTTCTGAATAAAATCTAAATAAGCAGGCGCGCCACCTGTCTTATAGTTCACCCAGCTTTTATCTACTTCGGGCGTGAGATCACGCACTCGGCTAAATTGACCATTTTCTCCTTTAGCAAAAGAGATCCCTACCAAAATCGCCTTATCCATACTAGGAAAGTGCGTCACGCCAGAAGCAACCTTAAAGGTATGTGGTCCATCATTTAAATATAAAACAGGATAGCGTTTGGACTGGCTATTCTCGTCAAAATAGCCTCTTGGTAATTTTATATAGAGTTTATAATCACGCCCTAACCGCTGAGATTCGATTGCTAGGGTATGGCTATTCGTTATTTTGAAGGGATTATTTAATTCGGGCTCAGTAAGCTCAATAGAGCCAGCTTGAAGGCTCAGCGAGACGCTAAGAAAGATAAATGAGAATAGAGTTTTCATCATAGTGTTTTGTTTACCATTCCTTTGTGAAGTTTTAAAGTTCCATTTACATCATACAAAACATCTTGAGCGCTCTAACTATAAAGATTGCGATTAATCTTTCTTCTCAATACTGATAGCAATATTTTTACTCGAACCTGCAAACCACTTTTGTACATAAATAGAGCCTACAATAGGCGCTTTCCCTTCCTCTGGTACTTCTTTATAACGGACACTATTTTTGGTTTCTTTTTCAAATTCAAAATTAACTACGACACTAGACATAAAGTTTCCTTATTTAATTTTTCGGTTTGAGTTTTCTGCCCTCATAAAATCGCTATATTATTCAGCAAGACAGGAGCAAATTAAGTCAATAGTTCATAAGATAACTATTTGACTCTTATAAGAAAAGTAACAATAACAACAAACCTATTATTTGTTTAAAATACACTAATCAGCTTAAACAGATTTAAAGATGGATTACTCAATGTCAATATCTAAACAGCCTTCAAAACTCAGCTTGCCGCAGGTTAACCCTGGTGTGACGACTGTTTTAGAATATCTGATTATTAAATTCCCCTTTATAGATGCCGCTATTTGGCGACAACGTATGCTTGATGGCAAGGTACATTGGCACGATGGTTCATTAATCACAGCCGAGTCGGCTATTCTGCCCCAACAACGGGTTTACTATTACAGAGAAGTTGAAAACGAACCTAAAATCCCCTTCGAAGAAACGATTCTATTTCAAGACCAAGATATTTTAGTCGCTTATAAACCCCACTTTTTACCTGTGACGCCAGGAGGGATTTATGTGAATGAGTGTTTGCAAAATCGCTTGAGACGTCGCACAGGCATTGAGTCACTCCAGGCATTACATAGATTAGACAGAGTCACTGCTGGATTAGTCATTTTTTCGGTTAATCCTGAAACGAGCCAAGGTTATCATGAGTTATTCGAAACAAGGCAGATAGACAAAACCTATCAAGCCATTGCCAAGATAGACGCGAATGAAAGTCTTATCGATCAAGAATGGCAGGTAAAAAACCGAATTGTGAAAAGCAAACCTAGCTTTCGCATGCAAATTTTAGAAGGTAGCGAAAACAGCAAACAAGCTAATAGCCATTCTATTATTCGTTGTACTCAACAAGTTGATGAATTGGCTTTATTCGAATTAAAGCCAATCACAGGTAAAACCCATCAATTACGTCTTCACATGCAGTCATTAGGCTGGCCTATCCTCAATGATAAATACTACCCAGAATTGGAGCCTCAATCTGCCGATAACTATCAAGCCCCATTGCAACTTCTCGCAAAAGAGCTTGAGTTTATTGACCCAATATCTCAGCAGCCAAGACACTTTATTTATGAGGGCAATTTATCATTAACGCACCCAGCTGCTCTCCTTAAGCATTAATTCAAAAAATGTGCTTTCTAAACTAATTCACATAATGGCTAACAAAACGGTTTAGCTCAGATACGGTTTTGATTATATGCACTGTTTGATGACTAGACCTTGCCTTAAGAGCATTTAAGAAATCATTATTCCAAAACTTTGGACACAATCGTAATGTTTTATAGCTTTGTATTGAGCCCTTTATGACTGAACTCCCCTCAGGCCAGCCTTCAGGTTTCACTACGACACCTTTCAGCATCCGCTTGGTCACAAACCAATAGCTAGATAAGTAAGGAAGATCGATATAAACCAAGGTATCTGCTGCATCTAAACGCTGTTTAAATGCGCCCATTGGACCAAAACCATCTATTATCCATGTTTCAGATGAGAGTATCTCATCATGAGTTTTATCAAAGATTCCACGCTCTATCATATCACCGTTTTTTTGATAGAGGATTGAATCTAATTGATACAAAGGGATGCTCGTCGCTAAGGCTAGAGACTGGCTTAAACGTGACTTACCACTTCCGGGCTTTCCAAATACGGCTATTTTTTTCATGTTAATTCCTACAAAAGAGATTAATCCCATGAGGTAGAAACAAAAAAACCCACCTCATGAGGTGGGTTTGATAAGTTATATGCATCAAGTATCCACCATTCCTAAGGAATGGTAATAATTCGTACCTGCTGCATATCAAGATTCGTTTTCATCACCTCATATTTATATATTAGAAATTCCTTGTCAACAACTCTCTAAAGAGACTCAATAATGCCCTTTAATTCGCTCGACTAAAAAATCTACCGCAACTTTAATTTTAGGTACCTTATAACGCTGTTTTTGATATAGGAGATAAATCGCCAAACCCGGTTTCTGGGTAATGCTCACTTGAGGTTGAATATCTAGCTCAACCAGTTCCCCTCTTTCTACGTAAGGTTTTAAGATCCAACGAGGCATCATAACGATACCTTTCCCTTGTACCGCTTTATCAAGTAACCATTCATCCGCATTACTGATTATCACAGCAGGTGCAGACACATCACGCCATTGCCCTTCAATTTCACATAACCAAGGGTGAGGACCAGATGGCATGCGGTAGTAGATCCCCTTATGTTGAGGGAGCTCTAATGCAGATTTTGGCGTTCCCATTTGCGCTAAGTAGTCAGGTGATGCAACGGGGTAAAAGGTGTTATCAATCAAAAGTAAAGCCACGACTCGCTCATTAGGTGCATGACCGCCACGTATTGCTATATCAACTTCATCGTAACTTAAGCTTGCTAACTCATCACTTAAACTTACGTCTAAAATTAAATCAGGATACATCTCACTTAATTCATCTAATAGAGGCAGCAGAATACGCTCACCCACACCCGGCATAGCGCTAATCGTAAGCTTACCGCTTGGCACAGTCTGATAACTTTTCACTACCTCATTACTTTTCTCTAATTGATTAAGCACTTCGCTGACTTGCAGATAATACTCACGGCCCACCTCAGTTGGCTGAACCACGCGCGTTGTGCGCTTTAACAATGTTGCCCCTAGGCTTTCTTCTAGATCTGAAATACGACGAGACAAGGAAGAAGACGGCACAGAAAAAAACGCTGCGGCTTTACTAAAATTGCCTAACTCAACAATTTTAACAAAGTATTTTAATGCCCTGAGTTGATCCATTTGTTTTACACCTACGTTATTTGCCCATCAATTAATGTCTTTTAGACAATAAAGAAAGCTATTTTAGACCATATATCTATCAAAAATTATAACTTAGCATACCTCTATTGCTTCAACATTGCTTTGTTTTAGAAAAGTGATGAATACAAAAATGACTCTTTAGGATAACTATTATGACTAGCTATAAAGCGATAAATCTTAACAAACACCTTGTTACAGGCCCGATTACTCCAGATTTTTTCCAAGCAGTGCAACTAGAAAAGCCAGTTGTAAAAGAAGGCGAATTACTGGTTAAGCAAAACCACATGTCACTGGACCCAGCCATGTTTGGTTGGATGAACGCAGATACTGGAAGCTATATTCCTCCAGTTGAACTTGGCACAGTCATGCGCAGCTTTGGCATTGGTGAAGTGATTGAATCTAACCACCCAGATTTTAATATAGGTGATCGAGTAACAGGCATGATGGGATGGCAAGAGCTCTACTTAAGCAATGGAGAAGGACTAGATAAGGTTGATGCCCCTCTTCCTGATGCAGATGTGCTATCTCTCTTCGCCCTTCCAGGCTTAACAGCGACACAAGGGCTATTTAATGTGGGTCAACCTAAAGCGGGTGAAACACTTGTGGTAACGGGTGCAGCAGGCTCTGTTGGCTCTATTGTTGGTCAACTTGCTAAGGCAGATGGATTAAATGTTATTGGCATTGTTGGAAGCGATGAGAAGGCAGACTGGATAGTTCATGAACTTGGCTTTGATGGCGCGATTAACTACAAATCTGATGATATTGATGCACAACTAGCAAAATTAGCACCTAAAGGCATTGATCTATTCTTTGAGAATACAGGTGGTCCAATCCAACACCATATTTACAATAGAATGAATGAACATGGTCGTATTATTGTCTGTGGTTTGATTGCAGATTATGAAGCGGGTGAACCACAAGCGGCTCCAAGCTGGTCAAATATCATCAAGAAGCGATTAAGAGTCGAAGGTTTTGTCATGACAGATCACTTCCAAAATGCACCTGCTCTGTTAGAAAAGTTCGCCCCTTATGTTATGGAAGGCAAAATCAAGCACAGGTCACATGTATTAGAAGGGCTAGAGTCAGCAATGACAGGACTAAACCTTTTCACAACAGGTGAAAACAAAGGCAAGTTGATTGTCCGCTTATAATTGAGAATTAAAAACTCAGGTAATATTTAGTCAAATATTACCTGAGTTTTTTACCAAGGTTTTAAGGTGAATACCATCAAGTTTTTCTAACTCAAGAAACGTTAGAAATGGGTCTCCTAAAAAGCCAGGGAACCTGCGACATCAAGGTCTACACAAACAGTGCTGACTAAAATAGGCTTAAAAACAAAAAGGGATTCAAGAGTTTTATACTCCTTTAGCAACATACAAGCCTGACGCCGACTTTTAGTTCCGCTTTCAAGATAAGCAATATCTTTCCAATTTTTAATCTGCATACATTTTTATACTCATTACCTTATGATTTGGCTCACTCTCAGTATCCACTTCATCCCAACCTATATCCTGATATAGCTGAGGCACATTCGTATAAGCATATAAGTATGCTTGCTTAAACAAACAGGCCTTATTCACTCCCGCTCGAATAAGGTCTTTAGCCAAGCCTTTACCTCGCTGTTCTGGTTTAACAAATACCGCGTTAATCCAAATAACCTCAGCTTCACGATTTGGCTCTTTGAATCGAGAAAAAGCCAAGCCACCAACTAATTCATTATCCAATGTTGCAACAATGACAGCTGGAAAATTTGAACTCTGGTTATAGTCATTGTTAAGTTGAAAATCGGACCATTCAGACTGAAATAAACACTCTACTTCATCTAAATAAGGAGAATTTTTCTCTATCTCTCTAATTTCAAACTTCTCTCTTTGAGTCATATACTTTCTACTTAAGTCGTTGAATAGGACGAGTTGCTTCACTCTTGCTATAGCAGTCTTTTAAGATACTTATTACGCAATAAAGACAAACACACTAACCAATAAGAAAACTATCCAAGATAAGTGTTTGCCTTTAGAAGCAAAAAGAGCCACTAAGCTGTGCGCTAAAAATGTCACACTAATTATCTCACTAATAGATAGAAGGTGGTTATCTGGGTTAGCAAGATAAACAAGTATCGCAGCAAAACCAAACCAGGCCAGTGTCGTTAGATGCCAAGCAAATCTCAGAGTATTTTTAGTGAAACCGGTACCTCCAAATAACTTGGGGAGATTACCTCTTTTGAACAAACGTTGCAGTATGTATTTTTCACCTAAAAATGAATGAACACATCCAATGAAAACCAATAAAAAAGCACCTATGTAGAGCATATTTCGTCCTTAATCTAAGCTGTCATTCGCAGGTTAACCATTAAAGCCCATTGATATTAACACAGTTAACATAAATTAAACCAAGTACTCTGCGATAAAAGCAGGCAAGAGGTGAAACTATTATTGATGGTTCACGAAACAATATTAAGCGTTTAAGAGAAGAACATAGGACTATGAGTAGTATGTTGAATAACGCCAGAGCAAAAAAGCCTTTTTACTCTGGCGTCTGATGAGATAAAAATAGATTTTTTAATTTAAAGATGTGACAGAATCACCAGAATCTATCCAAGGCGTACCTTCCAATTTTGGATATCCCTCAATGAAAGAGACTTCAGCACCTGTATCATTTTTAATTTGACGAACAATATCTAGAAAAGTTTTCTCAGTCCATTCTTCTGGCGTACCAACCATAGCGCTACTAGCCATGCGACTTAGCTCCATAAAACCACCCTCTTTTTTAGAAAAAGTGGCATATAGGTCCAAGTGGTAACCTTCTTGATATGGGAATAAACATGCTGTCAGTTTTAACTCAGATTGGCCTGAAATAGAGCGGGTTGCATTCGCTGTCCAAGAAGCTTTATCACACGTTGCGATTTTGAAGCCAAGTTGCCCGCCACCTCCTGACATAAGTGCACCAAGCTTAGAGCCTTCAAAAGGGTTTACTAAAGTGAACCTATCTGCTTTAACAGGTAACTCTCCAGAAGTAGGAATAGGTCTTGCTTCAGTTGCATCATGTACATTACGACCAAGACCATTACTAGCAGAATCAGCGACTGTATAGCGGTCGGCCTGAGTTTTAATATCAAAAATACGGTAGTACTCAATGGTCTTAGTTTTTTCAACTAGAGCATTATTCATTGTTCCACAGCCAGTTAAAGCTATAAAAGCAAACGACAAAGCTAATGATTTTTTCATAACTACTTCTCTCCTTGAGGTATTAATGCTTTGTTTGAAACATAACAATTTTCAAGGTCATTCTACACAGTTAAGCAAAACCCACAAAACAAAAAATATATATTTATCAATCGGTTAATGTAAATAAAAAGTAAATTGTAGGTGAATAAAATTCAGTTCATAGATTGTATTGATTAAACTCAATGACTCGGTCGCTTTTTATACAGCACATGTTTATTTGCTAAACAAATCATAGTAAGCATAAAAAAACCACTTTAGAAAAAGTGGTTTTAAATGATGGTGTGGGAGAGTAACTAAACTAGCTAAGTCGCTGAAGTTGGTTCGTTAGCTAATAAAGCCTTCGCTTTTGCTTCTTCTTTCCTACCCGCGAGCCTATTTAGGTGCAATCCAGAAAGCGTCAGCGCAATACCTGTAATAGAACCAATAAAGGCTAAAGATCCAAACCAAATTAAGCCGACTAAGGTTAAGGTATCTTTCTTAATCTCTTTATAATGGGTCACGTTATCAACATAAGAGGCCATACGATAAATCTGGTTCGATAGAGCAAGTGTATTGGTTTCGCTCTCTACAACACGAATATCAAAACGTAATTGATTATTCTCTTTTTTAAGGTCATTGATGTAACGCTTTTGTTCAGCAAACGCTTTATTTATCGAGCTAAGCTGCTGGTTTAAGCGACCCAAAGCAGTATTCTTCTCTTTCTCTAACTTTGCCTTATGTGCCGATAAGCTAGAATCACTGGCAGAAATCGCTTTAACATATCTATCATTAATGTAATCGATATTTTCTTGTTTTTGACTAATCATATCCTGCTTGAGGTTCAGCAAGTCAGCATAATAGCTATCCAAGAATTCAACAGATTTTACATCAAGTGTTTTCTCTTCCCCTGTGATAGTTTTATCATTGATATTGGCGAGTTGATCCTCGGCGTAACGTATTTTCTCATCGTATTCTCGCTTCACCTGGTTAGAAGTAAAAAAGTTACTCTCTTCCACAGCAACGTCTTTCTCAGCTCTTAACGACTCAATTTTATCTAACAGTCGCGTTCTTTCTTGCTGCGCGAGATTAACGGAGTCTTGGGATCGTGTCAGAACCGTTTGAAAGCGCTCTTCTTTTTTCTCTGATAACTCTTTTAATAAATCAGATTTTTCGACTTTAAGCTGAATCAACTCTTCTCGCGCGGTATCAAGTTGAATCTTAAGGCCTGACGCTTCTTTTGAGAGGTTTTTATTCGTTTGAGCAGCAGACGCAAACTTCTCGTCGAAATTTTTAGCAATCACATCCCTGCTCACATTAATGCTCTGTGTTTTGGACTGATAATCTTCTAAGGCCAAAAGAATGTTTTCTTCATTAACCTGAATCTTATTTTCAATTTCACCAATTGAGATTTCGTTTAAATTGATTTGATTGTTAATTGATGAAAACGCCCTTTCAAAACCATTTAATAGGGTTTCAAAGGTAATAATACAAAGAAAACTAATGATGATGAGATACATCAAAAAAGATTTCTTAGCGTTCCACAAACCAATCACAAATGGAATTTTGGTCAGCTCAACCAGCGATATCATCACAAAGGGTGCAGATAAGGTAAGTTTACTTACCAGATTATCGCCATCGACAAGAAGAGATACCGAAATACAAAGGCCTATAAAGACAACAATTAGCTCGACTATCCAAGCGATCTTACGCAGAAAGCGGCTGTGTTTATAAAGGGTTTTAATATCGTTATCGAGGGAGGCGTTAAGATTACTCATGCCGTTAATGACTACCTTGTAAATTAAGAGCGATTAATAAGAGTTTGGGCGCATAAATAACAATTTGCTTGTCATGTCAGAATGTTTAAACACTGATAAGAGAAGTAAGAATCTCGTGTTATCAAAAAATAAGCTAGGCTCCAAGCCTGATTTTGAGAACATTAAGGCGCACGACATTATGTGAGCCTTCATGACATGGGTCAATATCTGAACCTATGATTAATTTTACGAATTATTATTAAACGTAACTGTTATGTTATTAATCTTGCTATAAATTTATAAATAGCAAATAGGGTATTAAAAGCAATAAGGCTTATTTTAACGCCTGCTGTTTTTGTCCCCAGTCACATAACATATCAAGAATGGGTCTCAGCTCATCAGACAAAGGCATGCTTTTGTATTCAACTTTAGGAGGCACCTCTGGATAAACCTTCCTAGAAACTAAACCATCTAACTCCAGCTCTCTTAATTGTTGAGTCAGCATTTTTTGCGTGATTTTTGGAATACGCTTTTTAAGCTCGCCAAACCTGAGCGTCTGATCTCTTAGGTGAAACAGGATAATCACTTTCCACTTGCCTCCAATCACATTCATTACCGACGTCATAGGACAAGCTACTGAACTAATTTCATTTTTATTTTCTTCTAACTCATTGTTTTTATTCATAGGTTACCTTCACCATACTAGCTTACAAATTTGTGCTTACTTGTTATAAATGCTTATCAGCCATACAGTATACAAATGAAACTAATGGTTAATTTAGATACTTTGATCACTTTATCATACTGATAATCTAACAACAAAATATCGAAATTTACTTGAGCATTAATTTAATTTGGAACAAGCGAAAATGATCAAAAGCAAAATAGCAATAATCGGCACATTAGCACTTTCTTTAACAACAACGGCCTTTGCTAATGGCTTCACTTATAAGCCCCCATCCACAACAGAAATTGCCATACATGGCCAAAAAGTAGCAGGTACTCATAAGGAACGTTTTACTAAAAATTTTGAAGTCCAACGATTGAGCGAAAGCGTCTATTGGGTCTCAGTTGCTAATTATAATGTGACTGTTCTAGTCGGTAATAAGAGTGTTTTATTAATTGACGTGCCTCATGGGACAGGGCAAAAGTTATTACAAGCGATCTCTTCAATCACAGATAAGCCACTAACGGCTTTGGTTTATTCACACGCTCATGCGGATCATATTGGTGACTCAGGCATCATCCAAAGGGCTTTAGGTGATAATAAGCTTGATGTTTATGGCACAGCAGAAGTAAGAGATGCATTAAAGTCTCACAAGGTGAGCTTACCTCTTCCCGTTAATAAAATTATTGACGATGGCTTTGTGTTTGAAGGTCAATACATTAAGACATTCACCGATTTAAATGGCCACACTCAAGATAATACCGCGTTTTTGATCGAAGATAATGGCCGTAAGATCATTCACGCCATCGATTTGGTTCATCCAGATCAACTAGAATTTAGAAGTTTTTCCAATGTAGAAGATGCTATTGCTTACAAGAATGATATCAACACCTTAATGAATTTAGATTGGGATGTGATGGTAACAGGACACAGCAATATTGGTTACAAGGCCGATGTAAAATTTGTCCAAGATTACATTGCTGATGTACAAAGCGCTATTCACCAAGGTTTAGGTAAAGCCAGCTTTGCACAGCATTTTAAAGGAGAGTCCCCTTTCTCTTGGTATGCAGGTTACACCAATGAGGTAATAGATTTTGCTTTAGCTAAAATGGCTGAGAAATACAGAAAAGGAAGAGAAGAAGAGTTCGATATTGTCGCTAGATCCCATGTAAGAGTCGTGTTTTGGGCTATGTTTGCCAGAGCCTTATAAGCAAAACTTTTAAGCATACTTTATGGCCTAAATCAGAAATATCCTGATTTAGGCTTTTTAGTTACTTTTGCCCGATATGATTAGATAACATCACTAATAACTTAAAAATATTAAGCAGTCTCACACCCAGCCTTAATGGTTTTTTATTATCTTTAATGTTTATTGCGGCTTTAATTACGGAGATTTTGGCGTAAATATTTTCGAACATTCGTTGCGTATCCCAGCCATGATATCGCTCTAACTGTTTAACACCTCTTGTACTTTCAGAGCCAATTTTTGAGCGCTTTAGCGCATTAAAATTAAAACCTTCAGTCAAAGCATGCCTAAATGCAGAATCCTTTAACTGCGGGATAAGCTTAAGATAACCAGATTCAGTTTCAACATATAAGCGAATTAGCTCTATATTTTCCTGTAGTTCCATTGCAAGGGTTCTTTTGAGTCCGCGATTACCCGCAATCCATTTGTATAAAGAGCTACTTATCTTTTCAGCACTATTCATAGCTACGAACGCGTCTTTTACTACCACTCTACCCCCTGTCATCCATTAATCAATTTAGCTACTAACCTACTAACTTAAGTAAAAGCAAATTATTAGGCGACTTAAGCCCATTTAGTTGAATCTGGCAACTTGTATCCAAGCCCATAAATATGGCGAATTAATTGACCTTCATGCATGGTTTCATATTCCAACAAGCTAACTAAAAGCTCATCTCTGGCTTGTGTCCAGTTATCAACGGCTTTTATAGATTGCTCGAATAGCATCTTAGAGGAATTTAATGCATTAATAATCTCTTCTAGATTATCATCACTCTCTAATGAACAAGAAAAACCATCCCAGACACCTTTGCAAAGTGAGCGAGAATAGCTTTCTCTAGCACCAACAATACACCACATATGCTCACCAACTGACTTACTCTTAGCAATGTCTAATTGCTGTGTTAGCAATTTAGTCTCTATATTTTCCATTATGTCTAAAATTGACTGAAAGCGTGATTCAATATTCTTTATAACGGTATTTCTCATCGTCCCTGACTCCTTAGATTCGAATAAATAACGAAATTCAACATGCCATCGACACTTGCTTGCTAGGGCAAAACTCACTTTTCTGGAATGAATACCTGATTATGCATTAAACCCCTCGATAATATTCCCCCAATAATAAGGTTGCACTTGACCAAGAGTTTTAGGCAACCAGTGACTAGGGTTGCTCGGGTCAGGTACTGCGACTTCAACAGAGCGCCCCCAAATTGCAAGACGCTCTTGGCAAATACCATAAGGAGTTAAAATGATAAATTTATCTTCTGGTGTTGAGCGTGAAACACACACAGAAGCAGTCACCCTAAGATTAAGACGATTAGCCTCGCAATAAGCGCCAGTTTCATGACATAAATTGTCTATTTCGTTATGTGTATCGAAACAGACACTTGTCAATATCTGACCATCTTCAGTATAAACAGCAACAGCGCCAGCATAGCCTGTAGGAAAGCGAGCTAAGGCTTGATTGATTGCCGCATCAACCAATTCCTTGATCTAGTTTCATTATTTACACCAAAGCCTCTTGAAGGAGGCTATAAAGTATTTAGTTATTAGCAGGAAATTTTATCGACTCTGCGCTGATGTCTGCCACCTTCAAAATCTGTGTCTATAAAGGTTTGAACGATTTCTTTTGCTGTGTCTAGTTCAATAAACCTTGTAGGTAATGATAAAATATTTGCATTATTATGAGATCGAGCTAATTCAGCCACTTCAGGATTCCAAGCGAGCGCGCAACGTATACCTTGATGTTTATTGACTGTCATGGCAATACCATTTCCGCTACCGCATAAAATAATGCCAAAATCATATTCACCTGCCTCGACAGCCAGTGCAACAGGGTGAACAAAATCTGGGTAATCACATGAATCAGAGCTGAAAGGCCCAAAAACTTTTGTGTTAATGCCTTTATTTTTTAAATAGCCAACGAGCATTTTTTGTATTCGAACCCTGCGTAATCGCCACCTAATGCAATTTTCATAGTTTTAGAACCTTTAAGTTAAGAGAGATGAAACATACAGACTGATTTAAAGCGTTAGTCAGCAAGAGCTTCATTTGCTTCTAAAGGCGTATTGGTGATTTGTTTAGTATCAGAAGAGACTTCAACATCATTATCTAAGTCACGTACATTTTTTTGAACAGTCACAATAGAAAATAAGCTGAGTATAAAAGCCATAACATAAAAGCCTTTTTCACTTAACGCCATTTCAGCATTAAAAAGACCGATACCTAATAAAGCAATTGAACTACAAAAAGCTGCCCAGCACATGCCAACAAATACTTTTGTTGTCGGAAGGCCCTCTTGCTTATCTCTTACTGTCTTTTGCAAAGTAACTGACGAGAACAAGGCTAAAATATAAATAGCAAAGTAATAACCTTTTTCATTCAACATTATGTCTGCATTCCATAGACCGAGGAGATAGCCACTAACACCGATAGCAAGGGCTCCCCAAGTGGCAGAAATGTAAGCGGATGTTGGTCTTGATACTTGCTGCGACGCTGTTTTCATTTTTACATGATCCCTATGTAAATAGTTTTTATTCACCTCTTCATATGGCGGTGAGGCAGTTTAAGGGGCAAGATATTAATAGATTTTGAGCTTAACATCTCCTGAACACCGCTCACTTCGCATGTAAGTTATAAACTAACTCATCAGGCTGCTCTTTCATCAGCGGCGATTAAACTTGCTTAATTAGCAACTCAAGGATGAATTTTCTAAGCACGTCATATCAAGCCATGTCTATTACCCTCTACTTTTTTAGATTCGGCTTGGCAAATCAAATAAGAATCAAAACTCGTTTTACTGATTTCAAAAGTCAAAATCACACTTGATAATAATTATCATTTGCACCTTTAAGATAAAAATGAGAATATAATGTTATAACATAACATCACGAGGTAAAGATGAAACCGAATATCCACCCTAAGTATCAGAAAGTTGTTTTCCACGACACGGTGGCAGACACCTATTTTGTCATTGGTTCTACGATTAAAACCGAGCGAACCATTGAATACCAAGGCAGCACTTACCCTTATGTCACTATTGATGTGTCCAGCGTCTCACACCCTTTTTACACAGGTGAGCAACGTGCTACACAGAAAGATGGCCGAATTTCTAGGTTCAAGAATCGTTTTGGTAATATTAGGGGGAGATCATGAAAGTATTAAGTTCTTTAAAGAGCGCAAAGAAGCGCCATCCAGATTGCCAGGTCGTAAAACGTCGCGGCCGCACCTTTGTAATATGTAAATCAAACCCTAGATTTAAGGCTGTACAAGGGACAAGTAAGAAGAAGCGTTAATCAGTTTGTGATTAATATTAAGAAGATAAGTGTCTCAGTTTTAAGGCACTTATCTCTCATTCAGATAGCAGAGTGACTGAAACTCTCCAACTCCTTCTTCATGAACCAGCGAGAATGCTCAGGAGGATATTGATCTGGCTTGTTATGAAGCTCTCCAAACACAGTAAAGCCTAATGAATCATAAAAACGCTTAGCTTCCGGATTTGAAGTATCAAGCCATAAACTATGGCACTCAGAATTTCGTGCCTTTTCTTCCGCTTTATCCATCAAAGCCCGACCTATGCCACAGCCACGAAAGTCATCTTTGACCCAAACCACTTTGACTAAAAACCAACCATAGGATGTGCTAGCAGTCAGGCCGCCAATCAATTCTCCCGCTAAATTTTTTGCAGTTAATACAAAGCTTACATTGGTCGATTGAGGCAAGTCATTACTCAGGGAAGTTAAAAGCGCCGCCTCAATCTGTTTACCTGCCTCATCATTCCCAAGAGAGAATTGAATATCCTTAAATTGAGTATTTTGCATAGCCAAACCTATATAAGTGGATTATAAATTAACGCCTAATATAGAATCTCTTACACTAGGCTAATCAGTGATCTTTCCCACCATAATGTACTGAGGGCCCGCTTCACCGCCTAGGTATTGCTCACCCGTATCTTCAAATCCCCCTTTTAAATAACACACTTTTGCACCAGGGTTCTTACAATTTACAGTGAGATATATGAGATCAAATTCTGAATAACTTTGTTTTAAATAAGGAAAAAGCGCTTTAACGGCACCAGTACCTATCCCCTTCCCTTGCTGATTCACATCGATAACAAAGGCTCTTAACCCCAATGCATTTTGTTGGCAGAAGGGGTAATTATCAGAATAAGCAGTATCTATTTTAAAAAAACCAACCAGCACATCATCATGTTTAATGACATGTAAATGAATGGAGTCAGAGCCATCTTCAAGAAACTCTTCTGCCGTACCTGCAAATTTCACTTGCTCATCCGCCAAACTCACCTTTTTAACATCCTCAAGGTGCGATTCATTTAATTTCTCAATTGTTATCATTCCGTTTCCTTACTATTCAAAATTGTATAGAGATTGATAATTAACGGTAACAGTTTCAAATCTGTATTTGTCGAATTGACTTAAGCGCTTTCTATTAAGCACTTCTTAAATATAATTTAGAGGTGATAAATGCTGCGACCAAGGTTTCAACTAAAGCAAGTGGCAAAACAATAAGCAGATAGCTCCAGCTTGAAAGGCCCATATTTGCTAAACCTACCCAAAATAGTAAAAAGAAAAAACACCAAGACATGAAACCACTGATTAAAATTGACTTAATATTGTTTCCAAAGGCTTTAGCGCAAAGCCAAAAGAGAAAGACATATAAGGCAGTTAGTAAGGTATCCCATACGCCCCAGATTGCAAAAATACCCCAATTCATATCTGCAACATTTGGCACAATCGATAAGTAATCATGCATCTCTGGTCTAACGAGCACAAAGTATCTAAATACTTCTGATGCATTTACCCATAAACTCACTAAGATAGTAATGACAATAAAGTCCTTAGTATTGAAATATTTTTCCATCTAATATTAATCCTAATCACATTTTTTGGTTTAAATAAGACCTTGCTAAATTGAATAAATTCATTGTCCCTAATGTATTTATTCTAAGGTTTAACGTTTAAACAAAAACCTGCTTTGAGGGCCAAATTATTTACTCTCCTTCATGACACACCATTTCAATATTGTGTCCATCAGGGCCAATCACAAACGCAGCGTAATATTGGCCGCTATAATTAGGTCGTATACCCGGTGCGCCATTATCTTTAGCGCCCGCTTCTAATGCTAAGCGATGAAAGTCGTCAACTTGATTTCGGTTCACAGCGACAAACGCCAAGTGTAAGTGCGAAGGTACCTCTTCTACTAGGCGAATACATAATGAAGACTTTCCGTCTGTACTGATTTCAATGCCCAGCGCTCCTTCAGAAACATACTCTAAGCCAATAGGTTCTAATACCTTAAGATAAAAGCTTTTGCTTACTTCATAATTACTCGCACTGATTACAACATGGTCAAACATATTGCCTCCATAAAGACGTCTTAGAAAAGTACTAATGCTTCTATCATTCGAATATCACTTGGTTAGGTATTGGGTATAAGATTTTAGACTGATTCAACTCTTTGAGTGTAATGATCAAAAGCAGTTACCTTAGTGTAACCTTCAGAAATATATAACGATTTCGCCTCAATATTATCAACGGCTGTAGCAAGTTTTACGGTAAAGGCGTCAGTGTCTATGGCAAATTGCTTTACATGTTGAAGCAGTGATTTGGCAACACCTTGCTTACGTGCGGATTCATTCACAAACAAGTCATTTAAATACCACATACGCTTCATAGCAACAGATGAGAAAGATGGATAAAGTTGAACAAAACCAAGAGGTTTATCAGCACCTGAATAAGCAATAAAAATAACAGAGTCTGAGTTATTTAGCCTTTCAGATATAAAGGCCGTAGATTCAATTAAGTTTTCTTTTTGTCCGTAAAATCGCCTATAAGCATCAAACAAGCTAGCAACATCATCTAGCTCACTCGATTTACATTCTATTATCTTCATTTAAACATCCTTATTTTAATTGTATTTTTCTGGCTGAATAACCATTAGAAAAATACATTTTCAACACTATTTTTAAAACACTATCTCTTTTTCATCAATAACAAATTCAAGTAATTCTTCCAGGTTACTTGCAATTACCGAACGGTCATCAAACTCATGATAAAATGAAACTATTTCGCCTGTTTTTAGATCAAGAACGCAGTAATCCCCACCGCCATTATGAAGAAATGGCACCCATTCAACTTTCCACCAATTGGGGTCATCAAAATCATAACCTATCATAGAATCTAGCATTTCTTTAGTGCTAATCACTTCGCCAATAGACATAAACATAAAGTTATCAATAAAATTTTCATAACAATTATCTCTTTGCCCATTTCTCCATGAATACAAACGTCTAAACTCTTTTGGGAATTCAACATTATATGTTTTTTCTAAATTATTGAGCTGTTTTCGTCTTACTCCTCGATTTAAATGAAAATAAACTTCAGGTTTATTATGCTTCAAATAATAACCAAATTGATAAACAATACTGTCCTTATACTCCCAATATGTAAGAAGGAAGAGCAAAATAATCGCTGTACTTACTAAAATTAAAATAGGCATGTAGCTAACTCTAGCTCCCTAAAATCCATATTTGTTGAATTATCGCGTCCAAAATTTTTTATATTTATTCAATCAGTCATCATCTTGCATCGGGATGGTGTGCTTACCTGAATCAAGCCCAACTAGCCTCTCAGCGATGTTTGCTTTATCCTCATCCGATATAGAAATAGACTCGTCAGATGGATCAAAAAAGTGTTTATCTGTTGAAGCATCAAACTTTATTTTTCCAAGTATGTCGCCATTCGTATTAATGCAATCTAATTCTTGCTGGATTGGCCAAAAAAGCACCATCTAAAACCTCTTTTAAAACGTGTCTTAAAGTAAAAATAATCCCAGATAATATTCAACTCTAAGACACAATACAATTTATCAAAATTGTCGTTATTATTAGTTATGACTATTTATATATGTTTGTTCTAACGCTTTTTTTAAATTAACAACAGCACCTTATTTAACAGAAATCACACTTAAGAAGAACAACTAAGGTGAGACACACCGCCTAACGCAAAGAATTGCGGTGGCTTCAATCGGTAATATTTATCCTCTACTTCCTGTGATTGTTCTGCATAAGGTTGCGTCATCACTTCCTGTAACTCATGAATGAGGCTGTAATCACCCATTGCAGCTTGCTGATAAGCAGGCACAACTAACCACTCTCTCAAAATGTATTTGGGGTTAACTAACTTCATTTGAGTAGAAATCGCTTCAAGAGAGTTTGAAGAAGCAGAGTTAGCATCAAGAGAATGATTGAGTAGTGCTTGCCATTTAGCTAGCCACTTAGTCCAACGCTCGTCCATCTCTAAGCTTTCTTTATCTTGCGCAGCACCAGTGTAAAAACTCTTCTTAAGTGGGCTAATATCCTCAGGAATAGATGAAAGCTCACGGAAGAAAATAGTGTAATCAACTGGCGTTTGCATCATAAGAATCTGCACTTCGTTAAGCACTTCTCTAAACTCTTTTTTAAGCTTAGCTTTAGACTCATCTTTAACGTCTTCTTCCAGCTCTATCGATAGAAACCCAAGACCTAGCTTACTCGCCCACATTCTTTCCATCTGCGTTTGTATTTCTGCTGGAAAGCTCGTTTCTATGTCATTAAGCGTTTGCAAAAACTCAGGATATGATTCAAGCAAAGGCCTTAACGCCGAGCAAAAAGAGCCAAAGTTTTTCTGAGCTGCATTAGTTTGATTCATAAAGGAAAAATGTTGTCCTCCCCCAGTCCAAGGCTGGTAATACGGGTGGAACACATCGCAAAAACCAAAGGGGCCATAATCCAGGGTAAAGCCACCAGCAGCACAATTATCACTGTTAAAGTTGCCCTGACAAAAGCCAACACGAATCCAGTTTGCTATTAAAGACATGAGACGTGTACGAAACTCACGGGCAAGTATGACAACTTTTTCAGGGGTTGAGACTTGCTTATCAATAACATCCGCGTACTCACGATCAATCAAATGTAATACGATTTTTTCAAGCTCTTGCAATGCCTGTGGATGCTCGTCTGCACGAGCACGACGAGCAAAGAGCTCAAGCTGCCCTACCCGTAAAAATGAAGGCGCGACTCGTGTCGAAATCGCAACCACTTCAGAAACAAGTCTATCTGGATCTTCTGAGCGTGAACCTTCTGAATACCAAGGTCTATCAACCGTTTCTGATTTAGAGACATAAAAGCTTAAAGAACGAGATGTGGGGACACCCAAAGCATGCATATTTTCTTGCGCTAAAAACTCACGAACGCTAGAACGTAAAACCGCACGTCCGTCTGCCCCACGACAATAGGGTGTCGGGCCACCACCCTTTAACTGCATTTCCCAACGTTTGCCATTAATCACAGCTTCAAGCACAGATACCGCCCTACCATCACCATATCCGTTACCAGTACGAAACGGACACTGCTGAGTGTATTCGGTGCCATAAATAGAAAGTGCGTAACCCGTCGCCCAACCAAACTTTTTCATAGGTTCAGGCACTTGAGACACATCACCAGAGAACATCCCCATAAAAACAGGGTCTTGAGCTAGACTGTCAGCAAAACCAAGTTCTGAGAAAAACTGCTTACTGTGCCCTATATATTCTGGGTCTTGAATGGGTGTCGGTTTAACCGGGACATAATGCCCTGAAAAGACTTGACGCGGATAATGATCATCCCCTGTTTCAGTTGCTTCTGGGTCACAATTAAGTGAATCCATCAGTGAATAATCTGCTAACTTGGCAAGGTCCCCAAGGGTTGAAATAGGTGTAGAGGAATCAAGTGTCGAATCAGCCGCTGTATTAGCTGAAGAGTGTGTCTGAGGCTGTCGGTTTGTCATAGTGTTGATACCAAGGCTCGTATACTAGCGTTTCAAGATAATAAATTTTTATAACGAGTATCTTACCTTGTTATTGATATCGATTTTTAGTTTTGTACGTTTATTTTCTATCTATCAGCCATTCCCTATTAAGATGGAATAAGCAACGAAAAAATATTCAGAAATATTTCTTATAAATGTTTTTGATAGAATATCTTATCGACGCCCGCTTTGGGGTAATCAGCAAATCGACCAACTTCTTGATATCCAGCCGATTCATAAAATTCAGGCGCTTGAAACGAATAGGTATCTAAAAACATATTAATCGCACCTCGCTTTATCGCTTCTTGCTCCATCAACTTAAGCACCTGTGTGCCATAGCCTAAACCCCGTAAAGGTTCTGATAACCAAAAGTATTTCAGATGAAAAGCAGTAAAGATTAGCTTACCAACCGCCCCTCCTAATACACATCCACCCTCATTTCGATAAAAGTAACCTAATGAGGTTTCATCAAGATCAGGAAAATAGGGTTCGTTGAATGCTGATAAGCCGTTATAAATATCAGAGATCTCCTTATCAGAAGGCGATACGATCAAATCTATCTTCATTTATTCTCACACTAATACAGAAAACGCTTATAGAAAAATGGATACTTATCGCTCACCAAAGGCGTCAGTATCATTCATAGTCATCACGCGGGTCGCACCGCTTGAGCAAAGAGTCAGGCCGACTCATACACCTTAGGCTGATGTAACTCCATAAAGGTATCTGGCGATGCTAATGCTTTAAAGCCGAACTGTTCATATAAACCGTGAGCATCACGTGTGGCTAAGGCCATACGACGTAAGCCTTGTAGTTGAGGATGCGCTAAAATCTGTTGCATTAAGCGCTTACTCAAACCCTTACCTCGATGCTCATCTAAAATAAATACGTCCGCCAAATAGGCAAAAGTAGCGGAATCCGTCACCATTCTAGCAAAGCCGATTTGATCCCCAGACTCAGTAAACACCCCAAAACACAGTGAATTTTGCACTGCCTTTTTCATCGTTTCAAAAGGAATGTTTTTAGCCCAATAGGAGTTTGCAATATATTCATGAATAACGGATAAGTCCATATCAGTATATTCGCTGCTGATTCTATAACCTTCCACAACCTGTTTCCTTCATTCAAATTGAGATTCTAATAATAGCGCTACTCTACACTCATTATTAAATGGTTCAAACTAGGCATGAAAGAAAGTAATAACAACCAGCTATTCTGTAATATTATCGATGAGGGATTGATTAACAATCACACACAAGCTTCAATGTATTTTATTGCTGGATCAGTCCCGAATCTAAAAGATGTGACGATATCATCAAGGGTTTCAAAGATGATCCCATTTCCATTAGATAAACTCACCTCAATATATTCACCTCTTTCAAAGTCATAAGGATGAACTCTAATCTTTGGATTTTTATAAGCGGACAATATATCTTTTTTAGATGACTCGACGGTAACACCTCTTTGTGTAAGCACTAAATTTGATCGAACCTCAATTCTTACAACAACCTCTGATAAAATCATAAAAATAGGAAGATCAGCATTTTGCGTCGGGTATAGGTGATAACAGTCAATGTCTTCAGTTTCAAATTCTAATTGATAAGCGATTTTATCAGACTCATAGTCCTTAAGCGTATGAATAGCCTCAGCAAACGGCATTCCAATATTTACCCCCCTAAAAGAATCATCAGATAAAGACATAGCATGGGAAAAGTGGCTGATTAAAAAAATTGTTATTAGAAACTTACGCATAGTTTTCCTTGTAAATTTTCCCTCATAGACCCTTTTTACCATGGCACCTTTCTTAAAGATGGCCACTTAACCAACCAAGACTTTGAATTTATACGACCTTCAAACTTCTCTCGTGAGCTTTTAGAATTATACGTAATCTCATAATTAAATAATGACTCAAAACCAAATGCAGAAATACACTCAAAATGATCCATGCTAATTTGCCGAATGCCAACCGCTGTTTCTTTTTCTGGCCAGTGACTCATCGCATCCAAAGAGCTTTTATAAGGGGGGTGTCCATTAGATCTATGCATATTAGCTTGATTTCGAACTTGCCAATTTAGGTCTGGCATACTCTTTATAAGCTGGGATTCATAGGCTAAATAGGTATCAACGTCTGGCTCGTTTTGGTCAAAATAAATCACATCGACATCATTTAATGGTGTTGGCGTTTCAAAGCCATGTAAAGAGTCCCAAACTAGGTTTCGGACAAAACCCGCGGCAATGTAGCATTGGGGTAAACCTAGCTGATATACACAATCTAAAGCTTTTATCCTAACAAGATCTTGCTTGATTAATCCTATGATTCTTTCCATTTTCATCCTATGAAAAGTGAAGTGATAGAGTTATAACTTTGATGTTATCCGGTATTTTTTGCGATAGATAATTCTTCTTTCCTTAAGTTTAAATAAGCATCATTAAGCTTGAGTATATACACCTAAGTAAAGGAAGCGTTCTATTTAGCGAATAAAGTCAGCGTCTAATTTTAGATAAAACCACGTACTCGCCATGGTGTAGTAATTGATTAAGTGGCTGTTTAATAAATTCTTCCACCATCTTATTCGTATCTGACTTAGAGATTAACTCGGCATTAACCGTCGAAAGAAAAGAGCTCATGTCCTGGCTAGCAAGGGTAAACTTAAGTGGCTCCCCTACTGCTTTTAAATAAAAAGAAAGCAGGCGTCGCATATTATTTTTGCTTGAATATGGCGGCTCCAGACTCGTAAAACAAAACATACACGCTTGCTGAGTTAATTTCGCCATAGACTCAAACAGCAAACGTATGTCGTTTTCACTCAGATACATGAGTACACCTTCGGCAATGAAAAGTGTATTTAATTCAGGATCAAAATCAGAGTATTGGCTCAGCTCCTTTTGCAAATTCTGATGACTAAAATCCACTTCAAGAAAGTGAAAATTCTCTGAATCCACAGTATTAACTAATGCCGCTTGCTTATATTGACTGGTGCTTGGGCGATCTATCTCAATAAAATTAACCTGTTTATATTTGCTGTGTAATTGCCACAATAAACAATCAAAACCAGCACCTAGATTCACAATCTGAGTGTAGCCATCAGCAATGGCCTGTTCAGTAATTTGCTCAATTTTGGACTTTCTTAAAGCGTAATGAAGTCTAATCCCCGGCAATAAAGCCCATTCTTGCACATCTGCGATTCTATGATACAAAGCACTATTGCACTGAGTCAGCCGCTTAGTGCCTTCCTGAGACATAGATAAGATTTTTTGGGCGTTTAAACGCGTTTCCTCACTTACTAAATACTTGTGGTTGGAGTACAACCCCACATAAAGCAAACCTTGCAAGACAGTAAACGCTGTTGAACTAACAGATTTTTCACTCATTACTTTACATACCTAAAGTGAACAGATTATTTTTTGAGTGGGTATGGTCCAATTGCTCAGTCAACTCCATTCCCAGATGACGATATAGCTTTCTAAAACCAACAGGCATACGTTCAGCCATATCAGAGACCCTGCAATAAAAAGGCGCTCTCATCCCATGATACTGTATTTTCGGACCAACTTGCTGAAGCGAAAACCCAAGCAGACTCAGCTTTTTAGCTAACTTAGGCTCCATCATGACAAAAACATGATCGATATTATTCATTCGACAAATATTACCTGCAGATAAATACAAACCAACGGCAATTAACGGAAAAGTACGCATTTCTTTTTCTGTAAATTTATTAACATCGATACCTGTATCAGTGGCTAAGCCTTGGTATTTATCGTGTTTTCTTCGACGAAACCTAGGGTTAACCGCCAATCTAGAGACTTCACCTAATTGATCACGCGGAAAGTCACTAGGCTTAATTTCACACTGTTCTAATAATTCTTTGCAATGAACCTCAATTGGCAGTAAATCAGATTCATCTTTTGAATGTACAATACGCACAGTACCAGCACAGTCTTGGCTGGAGGTATGCTGAATAAGACAATGATAAGCGTGATGATCCATCTCATCTCTTTCTGTCTTATCAGATTCCAAAGGAAGGAAGTTCATTTCTTCACAATACACCAAATGGCGAAGCTGCTGGCTCACCGCTAACTCGTCACTATCTTGGACAGCAACAGGGGCTAAGTATTGATTAAAATGCTGTGACAGTTGATCCGATTTATAAGCCACAACAGCTTTTTTAACGGACTCAACTAAAGGCTTCATGAAGGAGGAGCGAGCTACTTTTTTTACCAATTTAATAGTCATCGGTACCTACTATCTATTCTTATAATTTTAATTAGACAATCATTATATAAGAATATATCACACCATTTGAATAAGACTCACTTCCATTTTCTGTGAAAGAGAAATGAAAAAGGCGTATTCAATTAATAACCTACTTTAGAGAAAAATTGCCATTCTGCTTTTTACTAAATCTCTATATTAGTTAAATCCGTGCCCCTTCTGGCACTATCATAGGTAAATCAGTACAACCAAAGTCCAGACCAAACTGACTTAACAAGCAAGTTAGCTGCCCTCTATGATGGGTTTGATGATTAAATATGTGCTGGCAAAACTCACCCACTGTCCTTTCAATCAATTGCCCTTCGGTCGTTGTGTAACTGACTATTTGGTTACAGTTTTCAGCCGTGAAATTGTTAGTGATATCAATATAGATTGAGTCAACTAAGTCTCGTAGCTGGACAAGCTCATTCAAATTGGATGCAAAAGTATCAGTAATCGATTTAGACGTAGGTAATCTATCCAGTACTGCTGCGTCCACTGAAACCAACTGATTTGCGATTAGACGCTGAAGCATAATCAAATCACCAAATAAAATATGATTCCAATGAGCCATAATCGTAGGAAAAAATGTGTTAGTTTTCTGGTTTAACCTCTCATGAGACAGCTGACGACACACATCTAATAATTGTTTATTCATTCGCTGATTATACAGCGCTAACATCCTGAAATTTGAGGATAAATCCATTTGCTCTCCTAAGCATTCAACACTTTATCAAAACAGCGACTCTAAAATACACTCAACACTTCCTTAGTTTAATACACTACTTTAAATACTCGGAAATTCGAGCTTCATAAATGTCAGGGTCGTTAGCAATAGCATCTTCCAACCAACGTATTCCTAACTCATGTCTATCCGCTAACGTAATCTTATCAAGGTCATCATCATGTATAACAAAAATCACATCAGCCCTATCGCCCGTTTCTTTTACCGCTTTACCATTTTCGATATCAGGCAAGGTGTAATAGGTTTCTAAAAATTGAATTCTTGCCTTACAACGCTCTAGGAAAAATGTCTCAAAATTAACGACATCCTCCTTTTCAACAGATACTCCGTGTATGACACAAGCTTGAGTAAACTCTTTTTTTACTTTGCAGTTGCTAATCGCCATTTTCCCTAATTCCTTTATGACAGGCTCAAATAAATCAGTAAAATAAACAAGACACCTATTCTAATTGATTTTAAATAAGGCACGCATTCAATTTTTTCTCATTTGGTTTTCTAAGATTCGCTTTTATAGATCATCCAAATGACTCAAATAGTACTCAGCCTGAGCTAACACAACCGCTTGATCTTGTTCTGATTTCTTTCGCCAATTTGCGTAAACCATATTTGTGCGAGGGTTTCGAGAAAATGCATCTTGATGACGGGCCATAAAATGCCAATACATTGAGTTTAATGGACAAGCGTCATTACCTACTGTTTTACTCACCTTGTAATGGCAGTCGCCGCAATAATCGCTCATTTTATTAATGTAATTTCCACTTGCTGCATAAGCTTTAGAGCCAACAATGCCACCATCAGCAAATTGGCTCATGCCTCGAGTATTGGGCATCTCCACCCATTCAATAGCATCAATATATATCCCTAAATACCAGTTATCGACCTGATCTGGCGTAATACCAGCAATCAAACAAAAGTTGCCAGTGACCATCAAGCGCTGAATATGATGAGCATAAGCGAAGGTTAGCGACTGATTGATAGCATGATGCATACAGGACATGCGTGTATCCCCCGTCCAAAACCATTTAGGCAAAGAACGATTCGCATTAAGATGATTGTGCTTTGAGTATTCAGGCATATTGGCCCAATAAATACCTCGCACAAACTCTCGCCACCCTAAAATTTGTCTGACAAAACCTTCAATTTGAGCAAGGCTAATTAAGTTATGATTTTGTTGAAAATAAACGATGGCCGTATCAATCACCTGTTTAGGGCTTATTAACTTGCTATTTAGCGCAAAAGAGAGCCTTGAATGATATAAGCTCCAACCCTTATCTTCACCTAAAAAGCTTAATTTACCTGTCATAGCGTCCTGATATTTACCGAAATTCGGTAAACAGTACTGACAAAAAAAGTGAAGAAGTTCGACCGCTTGTAACCGTGTGACAGGCCATAATAAAGACTTTTCAGCTTTCCCTATCGTCGGTATTTTATGGCGATTAATACGCTTTAAAATATCACTCACGTCATTGGCAAAGACCAGAGGTTCTGGAATATCAGCTAAATCCGTTTTTTTCAGTTTATTGCGGTTATCTTGATCAAAATTCCATTGTTGGCCAACTGGTTCCCCTGCTTCCATTAACACATCAAATTTAACTCTAAGTTTTCGATAAAAGCTTTCTAATCTATGACGTTTTCCCGACGAAAAGTAATTCGATAATGCTTGGTCTTCTAGGTAGAAATGCTCACTTTCATAGGGAGTTGCCACTACTTTATGGTGAAGTGCCAGCTGCTGATGCGAAAGCGCCTTTGAGAAATTAGCTAACTGCTGTCGTAAACGGTATTCATCGGGTAATTGATACTCAAACCGTACAATTTCATGTTTGGATATCAGCTCAGATAATAAACTGGGTAAATCAGGATAATGAGCGGTGTCATCAAGAGTTAAGTACTCGACTTGATGCCCAGCTTGGCTCAGCGCTTTAGCAAATGCCTCCATGGCAGCAAAAAAGGCGCAGATTTTTTGTACATGATGTGTCGTGTATGTAGCCTCTTGATATAACTCAGCAATTACATACAAAGTATCGTCATTTTTATCACTAAACCAAGAATGACTGGCATTGAGTTGATCACCTAAGATGAGACGCAAACACTTGTCGTTATGACTCATTTCTTACCTGAAGCATCATTACTTTCAATTATCGATTGTCTTTCATGACGACAACGTTTAGAGCAATACTTGACCTGCTCCCAATTCTTTTGCCACTTTTTTCGCCAGCTAAATAAGCGTTTACAGGACTGGCAGACTTTTTGTGGTAAATGCGTTTTACGGTGCTTCATATAAATAAGATTTGCTGTCGATATATACAAACCAATACGCATTGTTTCGCTGATTAGTTCACTAATAAGGGATTTATAGTGACGAAAGGAAAATATATTAAATTCTACATCCTTGAGAGGATCTTTAATAAGACATAT